>JAGSHJ010000010.1 GCA_023954595.1 Bacteriovoracaceae bacterium
TTCTGCCCCAGCTTTTGGAGTTAAGTAGTAGGGTTTGTTAAAGAGTAAGGGGTCAATCTCTGAGATCGGAACGAAGTTTTCAATATCTAGGTTCTCGCTGGCCTCTTGATTGATGGACTTGAGCTCTTCTGGAGTAATTTCCACTCTTTTGCCCTTTTCAAATTCATATGTCTTTACAATATCCTTTCTCTCAACGTCTTCACCCGTGGTTTTGTTGTAATACTTATAACCCACTGGAGAGTGATCCTTTTTATCTTCTAATTTGAAGTTTATTTTTTGTTCGTTTTCTTGAGCTGTTTGTAGAGATCCTGGAATGTTTACCAGGCCAAAACTAACTGCACCACTCCATATTGCCATGTAGGTTCCTCCAAGATGTATTTTGAATAATATCTGCAATATAGATGCCTTGAAATGATTCAATTTGAAATGGCATAGGGATTGCTGTTTGAAATGAATCAAGAGAGATGAAAATGAATGAATTTAATCACGTTAATGCGTTATCAAATTTTTTAACTTCTCCAGGTGACCTAGCAATGGCACATGATTATGGAGAGGAAATCGTTAAAATTAAACTAAATGTGAAATTTAAGGAGAGTTTTATGAAAGCAAGAGAATGTATGCACAAAGGCCTAAGAACTATAGATGGTAATGAGTCGCTTGAATCTGCTGCACACATGATGAAAGATTCGGATATTGGTGTGTTGCCTGTGGTAAGCGAAGGCAAGGTTGTAGGAGTCTTAACTGATAGAGACATTGTAACTAGGTGCCTAGCAGAAGATAAAGACTATCATAGTGTTAAGGCCTCAGATTGTATGACCAAAAGAGTAGTAAGTGCCAGTGAGGATAGTGAGTTGGAAGAGATTTCAAGACATATGGTTGACCAAAAGGTCAGTCGTGTCTTTATTGAGGACAATCAGCATAAACCTATTGGCCTAATTAGTGTTGAGGACTTAGTCCATCATTCAGATCCAAATCTATTCAAAAAGACTATTTCAGCGATAAAATCTTAATGTCTTGGGGCCGGTTTAATTACTGGCCCTTTTTTGGTACTATCTGTTAAAGAGGCACATTTTATCTTCACACAGCTGTTCTCTTTAAAAGTAGTAATAATGGATAAACCGTTCGCACCTGCCGCACAGAGAAATGCAGGCCCTATTTTTGATTGCCTAAAAGAGCTTATTGATTCGGATGATCGTCGTCTTTTGGAGATCGGTTCAGGTACTGGTCAACATGGGAGCTATTTTGCCAAGGAATTTAAGCAACTGACTTGGATTTTTAGTGATTTAGAACAAAACCATCAAGCCATTAAGGCCTGGATTGAGGATGCCGGAATTGACAACTATGAAGGCCCTCTAAAATATGAGTCTGGTGTGGATGCGTTTCCAGCTAGAAAAATCGATATCGTCTACACTGCAAATACCTTTCACATCATGTCATGGAAGAAAGTTAAAACCCTAATCAAGGCCATAGGAAAAGAACTAAGAGAAGGCTCTCGCGTATTTATATACGGCCCGTTTAATTATAACGGGCAATTTACAAGCGAGAGTAATAAAGAATTCGATCAAATGCTTCGTGAACGTGATCCAAACTCTGGGATACGAGGTTTTGAGGAAGTTAAAAAGCAAATGGAAGACAAGGGCTTCAGGCTTCTAAAAGACTATGAAATGCCCGCCAACAATCGCTTGTTGGCGTTTTTAAAGATTTAAATAGGGGATTAGCCCTTAATTCTTGTTACATAAACAAAGTTTGCGATATTCAGAATTGCAAGAATGGCCAAAGGGATGAGTGTAAGTCTCATTCCTACGGATCTGAACTTGAAATTTGGTGCCTTGGTGTCCTTGATCCCCAAATAATGTAGAAGTCTTCCCGATAAAACACTCAAACCTAGTGCATGAATGATCATTGGGAATGCTAGTTCTGAGCCTTCATAGATATATAGAAGTATTCCAAATAGGGGAACATATGCCTGGAAGTTTGAGTGTGCCGCTACATGTCCGGCGATCTCATCATTTGGGCCTGATCCAAGAGAGATTTTGTTCTTCTGCCTAAGCTTGATAGTGTCCAAAGAGATCTTGAAAAAAACTAAAGTTAGAAGTCCTAGATATAAACTTGTAAGCATATTCACCTCATTTAATTAAATATTTACTATAAATTTTACAACACAAATTGGCTTCACAAGATATTAAGTTGAGTAAAATTCCAAATGTATATAACTCATACCTGTGAACTATTAAATCAATCTTAACTAAGTTTAGACAACAATGACAACAACAGACTCAATTCAGCTTCTATATAATGCAATCTGTGCAATGTGTACGAGAAGAATTCAAAATTACAACGTGGATCAGAGTCGATTGAACTTGTTTCTGATTTCAGGGCTCGCGACTGGGCTTATGATGTATGTCTATACGGCCATTGCTTACTTCTATTTAGACTCTAGCTTTGTTTTGATCTTTGGTATTGTGGCATCGGCCTTTCATATTGTGGGGCCCATATTTTTGACTTATAAGATGTCATTCACATCTGCTACAAATCTCTACCTAACGATTGGACTTATTTATCAACTATCATATAGCTACTACAACGGAGGACAGGGCAGTGAGTCTTTTGTCTGGTTGGGAATGCATCCTATTCTAGCAGGTATGTTGCTTGGAGCAAGATCCGCCATCATATGGTCATTGATAGCCCTTGGTAGTACGACTGTATTTTTAGTTTCTTTATTAGGGGGATATGAATTTCCACAACTTTTAAGACCTGAGGGAGTTTTCATTTCAGATGTTTTTACTAGTTTTGGTTGGATTGTTACACTTACTATCCTTGTAACTTACTTTCTCGGGACTCAAAAGAAAAACGAAGAACTTCTATGTCGTAAAAATGAAAAAATAAATGATCTGCTTAGAATTCTCACTCACGATATCAGTAACTCCCTCAATGTTCTCACTTCTGCTAGTGATCTTTGTAAAGTAAGTAACGAAGGGGATGAGAATCAGTTCTTTTTTGAAAAAATGGACATGGCATCTGATTCAATAAATGAAGTTATTAATAATGTAAGAACCCTTCACAACTCTGAAAGCGGTTGGGAATCCATCGAGTGCAAACCTTGCGACTTGGATGCATCCCTTAAGTATTGTTTTAAGCTTTTAAGCGACAAGGCCCAAGAAAAAAATGTGAGCTTTAGAATCACACCTGAACATGAAAGAAACTCGATAGCCATGATGGATCCCATCTACTTCAATCATCACGTATTAATGAATGTATTAACCAACGCAATTAAGTTTTCAAGGCCAAATTCATTCATTGATATTTGGGCAAAGAATCTAGGGGATGAAGTACTTCTGGTTATTCGGGATTATGGAGTTGGAATCGATAAAAATAAGCTAGATACTATCTTTGATATGCAGGAGAATAAATCAACATGTGGAACTGCAGGTGAGAAAGGTTCTGGATTTGGTCTTGTTATTCTTGATTCTTTTATGAAGCGCTTCAGTGGACGAGTTTTAATTAAATCAAAGCTTAATTCGGAGCAAAAAAATAATGGTACTGAGGTTACATTGATCCTGAAAAAGGCGTTAACGACTAACCTTAAGACTAATGACCTTAGTTTTAGCGATCTTATCGTGAAAAGTATCCAGTCCAAAAATCCTTACAATATATCCAGCACCAAAGAAAACTGCGGATAAGGCCTTCCCTATTATTTCTCTTAAAAATATACGGCCTGCTGATAGCTGGGGAGTATTGTCTTCTCTGATGATCATGATTCGCATGGCCCTTTTTCCAATGGTCTGGCCTCCCCTTTTTATCTGAGGAATAAAATAGATACTCGGTATTATAATATAGCTGCAAATTATAAAGATTACATTGAGTTCCATGTGCCATGTCTTTGGGACTTCGTAGTGGTTGGCAAGAAAATCAAAAAGTGTTGCAAATATTGTTTGAGCAATCCCTAGAATTAAAGCATCAATAAAAAATGCCAATGCACGAGAAGCAAATCCAGCTTGCTCATAACTTGAGAAGTCCTCAACTTGGTTGTGGTATTTAATTATCGGGCCCCTATCCAACATTACAATTGCTCCGTAAGTTTTTGATCAATCATTCTTTTTAATCCCTCAGAGGTTGTTAGGCTTTTTATTTGAACAAGATGCCTTTTCCAATAGGTGTCTATCTGTATGTGGTCCAAGACTGAGCGCAGGGTCTTTAATAAGTTATATACCTTTCGGGATCTTTTATATCTCTCGACAAATGCCTGTATGGCCAAAACACTCACAAGTAGCTTTTCATCATCAATGGCCTGATCAATCAAAACCAGCAGATCCTTTTGACCAAAACGTCTAAGACACATAGACATGCTCCAAGTGTGTGGAACCCTCTCTAATGCCTGATAAATTTCTGGAAACTTTTTGTAGTTGTATAAGTCTTTAAGATAGCTGGGCATGAGTTCTCTAAGAAGAATCTCTTCATCAAGGTCAAGTCCTGCAATATCATCATTGTTCGGCGCCAGGCGCTTCACAATTTCTCTGATCACAACTTTGTTGTTTGGATTGAATTTTACGATGTCCAAGGCCTCATCAATAAACTTCGCTTTATCAGGCTCTTTTTGAATTCTTGACCAATCCTTAGTCTCTTGTTCATAGAGAAAGTATTTAGGAACAGGCCTTATTCTCCTATAGCCGTAGCCGAAGGCCATACCAAATACAAGCCCTAGGGCGTGCGCGCTGTAAGCGACGTTCTCTTGTGCCGTGAATGAGTAAATAAACTCTTGGAGCATAAAGAAGAAAAACATGTAAGTCTTAACCGGAAACTGTGCGATTTTAAAGGCCAGGTAGAAAAAGAAGATCTTGAGCTTATTATGAAAAAATAAAGCGTAGAAGGCCCCCATCACAACACTTACATTTGCAGACGCTCCCAGTACATGCAGAAATGGTGCAGAATTACTCCAGGCATAAATGGCCAAAGCAGTAGAACCCAAAACCAAGTAGCTACCTAGAAATGTTGTGATCCCTACACGTTGTTCAACATAGCGACCGAAAATAAATAAAAAAAGCATGTTTCCGGCCAGGTGCGCAAAACTCTCATGGGAGAAAACTGCAATGATTAATGCTTGGATATTTAGGTTGTCGTGATGAAGAAGGTGATAATTTTTCCTGATAGATTGAGTCTGACTTTTTAAACTTTCCAAGGCGTTGTTGTAATTAGAAAAAGATGGCAAGGCCTTTATTTGTCCTTTTCTATCATCGAGTTTAGATACGAAATCCCTGTAGAGATCTGAGAATTCTTTTAACGCCTCGCGCGAGAGATGGAAGTCTAATCCCAATAGAGGATAACTCTCTTGTCTTTGTGAATCTATTCCACGCTCAAATGCAAAACGCTCGCATAGAGCGTTTCCAAGCTCTTTTTGGCAGTATTCATAAAATAGATTGTCATGCGCTTTCATTAACTCATGGTGTGCAGGCAGTGACATATACTCAGCTTCATAGTTCTTTTTTTGGTGTCCAAAATAGAAAACGAAGCTACAGGCCAAGATGATTAACCAAGTTGCGAGAGGAAAATTTTTGGTCCTAAAACCTAGGCCTAAAGGAATAAACATGAGGAAATTATACCTATCTCGTAAAAAGAAATCTGTTTCCCCGTTTGCCTTGGCTTCACAATGCCTTATAATTTCATTAGGCTTAAATAATTAAATTATATAAAAAGGACTTTAATGAAATCTATGCCACTGCATGTCAAGATTATTCTTGGCCTAATCCTAGGAGTTGTTTATTCATTCATCTCCAGTTCACTGGGCTGGAACGAATTTACTATCAATTGGATCGATCCTTTCGGAAAGGTCTTTATCAGAATTCTTAAGTTCATTGCCGTACCACTGGTGCTCTTTTCAGTAATTAGCGGTGTTGCAAGTCTAAAGGATGTCTCAAAGCTTGGTAGAATGGGAGCGAAAACTCTTCTTCTTTATTTACTGACAACTGTCTTTGCAATCTCTGTTGGGCTTATTCTTGTAAACGTTATCCAACCAGGTAAGTTTATCGAGCAAGATCAGAGAGTTAAAAACCGTATTGCTTATGAGCTTTGGGTTAAGAGTGCTACAGGACAAGGTCCAAAAGATAATAGAAACTTCCTAACTGATCCTCAATTTAAGGAGCAAGTAGAAGGTGCACTTACTCCAGCAGAGCTGGAAGAGATGAAAAAGAAAGTAAATGAGCAAGATGCTCGTATTGCTGACAAACTGAAAAGTGCTCAAAAAACAAAAGAATCAAGACCTCTAGATTTTCTTGTGGATATGATCCCGGAAAACCTTGCTGCTTCACTGGCTAACAACAAGCTCATGTTGCAGGTAATTTTCTTCGCTATATTCTTTGGTATTACAATGGCGTTTCTTCCTCCAAAGACGGCCTCACCTGCATTGATTGTTATTGACGCCCTAAATGCTGTGTTTCTTAAAATGGTTGAGATCGTTATGGCCGGAGCACCATTTTTCGTATTCTGTCTTCTTTCCGGCGTTATTGCCAAAATGGCCAATACCCCTGGTGAGGTCTTTGAGATCTTTAAAAGTTTAAGTTCTTACTCACTGACTGTACTACTTGGCCTTGGGCTTATGATCTTTTTGATTTACCCTCTTATTGCTAAAGCAATTGTTAAAGGGATGTCATACTCAAGATTTTTCAAAAACATTGCTCCGGCACAGTTTTTGGCCTTCTCTACCAGCTCTTCTGCAGCGACACTTCCTGTTACAATGGAATGTCTTGAAGAGAATATGGGTGTGTCAAAAAATGTATCCAGTTTCGTTCTACCAATTGGTGCAACTGTAAATATGGATGGAACAAGTCTATATCAAGCGGTAGCGGTTGTGTTCTTGGCCCAACTTCACATGGTTGATCTAACTCTTGCCCAACAATTGGTAATTGTTATGACTGCAACTCTATCTTCGATTGGAGCTGCCGCAGTACCAAGTGCAGGTCTTGTTATGATGATTATTGTTCTTCAGTCGGTAGGACTAAATCCAGCATGGATTGCGATTGTATTCCCAGTGGATAGAATCCTAGATATGTGTAGAACAGTTGTAAACGTAACAGGGGATGCGACAGTTTCAACAATTATTGCTGACTCTGAGGGTGAGCTTAATATGCCAGAACAGCTGCATGATTACTCTCATATCAAAGAATCATAATCTAGAATGTAAATTCAGATATAATTTCAGGGACTTCTTCGGAAGTCCCTTTTTTTTTGCCTTTAGGACGGCTGTGAAGCATAATAAGCGGCATGAGTGTAATATGTTCTTTAAAAAATCTTAGTCTGTCCTTTGGGGACAAAATAATATTCGACAACGCATCCTTTCAAATTGATCACGGAGACAAAATTGGTCTCATTGGTCTAAATGGTGTGGGCAAATCTAGTCTTTTTAAAGTACTCAATGGTGAAGTTGGGGCGGATAGCACCTCTCAGTTTATCTTCGACAAAGCAAGCTCCAAGCAAGGCAGTGAATTAGAGTACACCGTCTTTCTAGTAGAACAAAACTTCACAATGCCAAAGAACAAATGTAGTGCTCGCGAGTATCTATTTGAGTACTACCCTGAGCTTAAAAAACTCAATGAAGAATATAAAAAAACAATCGAGTCTGAAGATCTGACAAAACAGGAAAAAGTTTTGACTGAGATGGAGCGAGTGGATTTCTGGTCTTACCAGAATGCATATGAAAGCTACCTAAAGTCATTTGATCTAGAAGACCCTTCAAGAGACGTATCAGATCTTTCTGGTGGTGAGCAAAAAAAGATTCTTCTGTCACTAGGCCTTGTTTCCAAGGCAAACCTTATCCTGTGGGATGAGCCGACAAACCACCTTGATATCGAATCAATCAAAAAGCTTGAAGAAGAGTTGTTGGCCGTAGGTAAGTCTTTAGTTATCATCTCTCACGACAGACACCTTCTCTCTAAAGTCTGTAATAAAATTGTTCATATCCATGATTCTAAAATTACAGAATTTCGAGGCTCCTATGCTGATTACTTAGAGTTTTTAAGTGTAAAGGAAGAGCAAAGACTACAGAGTCTGGCCAAGCTTAAAAACACACTTAAACGTGAAACTGAGTGGATGCGACAAGGGGTTAAAGCTCGTGGGACTCGCTCTAAGAAAAGGGTAGAGGGATTTGAAGACCTGTCTAAGAAGGTGAGCAACCTAAAAGCTGCGGCGAAAAAAGAAATTGAATTAAATATTAATGCCAGTGGTAGAAAAACTAAAAAGCTTGCTGCATTTAATGATATGAGCTTCTCCTATGGAGATAAGTCGATGTTTAACAACATCAACTTAGAGCTGCATAAAGGTGAGAAGATCGGTGTTTTAGGCCCCAACGGTGCTGGTAAGACAACGCTGATGAAGTTATTGTCCGGAGAGCTCTCCCCAACGTCTGGTGAAGTCTTTTTGGCCGATGGACTTGTCATAAATTACTTTGATCAAAAACGTGAAGAACTTCAGCAGGATAAGACCCCTTATGAGCTTCTAGGTGCTGGCGAAGACTTTGTTCAGTTCTCTGATGGAAGGTCTTTGCATGTAAGCGCATATTTTGAAAACTTTCTCTTTAATAAAGACCAACTCAAGCGTCCATTAAGCTCATTCTCTGGTGGAGAGTTAAATCGATTGCAACTTGCCATTAATTTAAAAAATGAGAGTGATGTTTGGATTTTTGATGAGCCTACCAATGATTTGGATATTGAATCTATTGAGATCCTCGAGAGCAAACTCGAAACATTCAAAGGCACTGTTCTTTTAATCTCCCATGATAGGTCATTTCTTGAAAACGTTACAAACAAGGTTTGGCTTGTAAAAGACAAGGGTATAGAAGAATTCAATAGTGGCTACTCACAAGTTCAGGCCTATCTAGACGCTCTTGAAATTGAGAAGTCCTATATTGAGGATGCTCAAAACTCTGGCTCCGATACTGTTAAGATTGAGAAAAGCTCTACTGACTCCAAAGTAAGAAAGCTGACCAATAAAGAGAAGGAGGCCATAAAAAAGCTTCCTAGTGAGATCGAAGCCTTGGAAAACGACATCATGGAGATGGAAGAAAAAATCTCTACAGTTGATTACGCAAGTCTTGATGCCTCTGCCAGTGAGGCGCTTAATCAGCTAGTTGAGGCCAAAGATAATGCCGAAACGACTCTTTTAGAGAAGTACGAACTACTAGAAGAGCTTCAGAATCTTCAGTAGTTGATTAAAACACTTTAAATGTAAGAATGTTTTAGCTCTCGAAAATTGCCGAATTAAAATCCAACTAATAGAGTTTACTATCCGTTTTTTTGATTCAAGGAGGATCTGTTGAAACTATTAGTGGCCATGATGGCATTATCTGCATGTGCTTTTTCCACTGAATACGTGGTTAAGCTTAAAAACAAACATATTAAGTCTTTTTCTTCTCTAAGAGCTCTTGGTGAAGTTAGAGAGCTAGACGTATCTGTTGGCGACTTTGTTGTAATTAAAAGTGAGCAAAAACTTGATCTTCTAGATCACCCAGCAATTGAATATATCGAAGAAAATATTCGTTATAACATCAGCACTCACGATGAGCTTTTCAAGAAGCAGTGGGCACTAAGCAACAACGGTTGGAACTCTTGGGGTGGCCTTCTACCTGGTAAAAAAGAAATTGATATTGAAGCTGAAGAAGCATGGACTATTACAAAAGGTGATAGAAACGTAAAAATCGCTGTAATTGACACAGGTGTTGATTACAACCATAAAGACCTTGTTAAAAACATCATGGTTAACGAAGCTGAGAAAAATGGTGTTGAAGGTGTTGATGATGACGGAAACGGCTACATCGACGATATCTACGGATATGATTTTGCAAATGATGATGCAGATCCAATGGATGACCACGGACACGGTACACACTGTGCTGGTGTAATTGGCGCTTCTCATGACACTTTCGGTATTGCTGGTGTTATGAACAACGTTCAAATCCTACCTATTAAATTCTTAGGCCCTCAGGGTGGAACTCTTGAAGGTGCGATCAAGTCAATTGATTACGCTATTAAAAGAGGCGTTAATGTAATGTCCAACTCATGGGGTGGCGGCGGATTTAGCCAAGCTCTTAAAGATGTGATCATTGAAGCTAACAAAGCTGGAATCATCTTTATCGCAGCAGCTGGTAATGAGAGAAACAACAATGATGAGAGAGCTTCTTATCCTGCAACTTACGATGTAGAGAACATCATCTCTGTTGGTGCATTGGATGGAAGAGGAAAGAAAGCAAGCTTTTCAAACTATGGTAAAGAAACAGTTCACCTATTTGCACCTGGTGTAAATATTCTTTCAACTGTTCCTGGTGACAAGCATAAAAAAATGTCCGGTACTTCTATGGCAACTCCATATGTATCAGGGATTGTTGGTTTGATGTTATCTGTTGAGCCTGGTATGACTCCTGTGGAAATTAAGCGTAGAGCTCTTGATAGCACTACTAACACAGATAAGTTAGAGCCTTACTCTCAAGCAGGTTACATTTCAGCTCATAAAGCAGTTAGATAATCTTATAAGGTCTTGGAGGATATCTTTTCTCCAAGGCCTATACTAAATCCATAGTCGCTTTAATTAAATTTCCATTTAAAAAGTGATCTTCACAGACTTCAATAAATTCACCTTCTACGCCTAATTCTTTCAATCTTAAAAATTCAGACCTTGCTTCAGTGAATGCTACTAGTGTGTCTTCGTTCCCATGAACCTGGGAGTAGGTAGTGTTTTTCTTTATCTTAAATCGCTCAGATCTAAATATGCAGTTTATACCAACTACCTTTTTAACCTCAGGAACAAGCTCAGCTACTTTAGGTGCGATGTAGCCACCCTGAGAATAGCCGATAATTGTCACTGGAGAGTTATTTGAATTTAAATCTTTAAGTAACTCCGATAACCAGTTTGCTGCAGGATCGTAATTTATATAAAAGTTTCGAGTATCTGAGTCGTAAAAATACCAACCGTAACGGGCCTCCCATCCTTGATCCTTTTTTAGAGGAACGATGAAAGGTGCATTAGGTGCAATCACTTTTACCTTCGGTCCAAATCTTTTTTCAAAGCGTTTGAACATGAAGTAACCGTTTAGTTGGAAGCCATGAAGTAGAAGTACTACCTCGTCGTATTCATCATTTTCAGTAGTATAGATGTCATGGGAGTGGATGATTGGAACGGATTTACTGATCTTCATCTTTTTTATGGTACTCGGCCTCAAATGTATCCGAATCTACTCTGTGTTCCGGACTGTGAGTCTGGTGTTCTTGGCCTGGGTGATTGGTTCTAAAGCCTTGCCCCATATTCGTGAATACGTGGATGTTTCCATTCTTCATACCATTTTGCATGGCCTTAAAAAACGTCTTCCTTATAATGGCAGCAAGAATGGTTCTTGTTCCAGGCAGTACCATACTAAAGCCTAAGATGTCTGTTACGAAACCTGGAGTTAGAAGAAGTAGTCCACCACCCATCACAAGAAAGCCTTGCAATAATTGGCCAGTTGGCATTTCACCACGGTTTAGCTGATCTTGTATTTTAAATAAAAGCTCAAGCCCCTGAGACTTCGCAAGTGACGCCCCAACGATTCCTGTGGCGATGATGATTAGGATTGTGTTGAGTGCACCTATTTGAGCTCCTACTGTGAAAAGTAGATATAACTCCAATGCAGGCACACAAGTAAATAGCAATACGAGGATTAAAAACATGGCAATATATGAACATTTAGCCCTAGGAGCGTCAAGCAAAAGAGGGCGATTATTGGTTCGAATTATGCTCTTCAACGAGTGTAAGTTTTTGTTTTTTCGTAAGTTTTTTTATTTGTATCTCTCTTTTGAGTGCTTCTGAGCGATCAAGACCGGATTCAATATAGACTATTGTTTTTGGGGTGGCGCTTCTGAAGAACTTTGCTCCTTTTTTTGAGCTTTTGTGTTCTTCAAATCGACGGTAGGGGTCAGTAGCAACGCCTGTATAGTACTTTCCGCACTCTGTCTCAATAATGTATACACTGTAACTCATAAAGCTATTGTAGCAGCTGTGTATCACTCAAAACAAGTGCAAGACTTGATTGATCATGAAATTAATAAAACAATGGGTGTATGAAAACTTTTTTATTTTTAATTATGCTTAGTAGTTTTGTTTATTCCCAGAAACTGGAGTTAGTCGCTAAATCCGATGGGGTTATTTGGGGGATGGACTTTGTGAGTTCGAATCAAATTGTTTTTACCCATAGGGATGGAAGCTTAAAGCTCTTAGAACTTACGACCAAGAAAATAACAGATCTCAAAGCACCAAAGGCTGAAGCAGATGGACAGGGTGGACTACTAGATGTTCTTTTTCATAAAGGTAGTGAGAATGAATATCTCTACATGAGCTTTTCTGAAAAAGTAGATAAAGACAAGGTCGTTACATCTCTTGCGAGAGGTGTATTGAAAGATAATAAATTAGAGAATTTAAAAACAATTTTCCAATCAAGTGCTAATGGAAGCTCCGCCAAGCATTTTGGCTCAAGGATTGTTATCAAAGATGATCAGCTCTTTCTAAGTATTGGTGAGAGAGGAGAGAGAGACGAGGCACAAAAGCTCACAAATCATAATGGAACTGTTCTTCGACTAACTCTGGACGGTAGAGCTTATCCTGGAAATCCGTTCAAGGAGCATCCTTTTATCTATAGCTACGGACATAGAAACCCCCAAGGAATGGATTTAAAAGATGGCATCCTTTATGCTGCAGAGATGGGTCCTCGTGGAGGTGATGAATTAAATATTATAAAAAAGGGTGCAAACTATGGCTGGCCTGTGATCACCTACGGCCGTGAGTATTGGGGACCAAAGATAGGACAAAAGAAAAAAGATGGAATGGAGCAGCCACTTCTTTATTGGACGCCCTCAATATCTCCTTCGGGTATGGCCTTCTATACGGGTGATAAGATTAAGAAATGGAATGGAGACCTCTTTATAGGTTGTTTGAGTGGTGAGCAAGTAAGAAGAGTCGACTTTAAAGATGGCAAGGTTGTAGGCCAAGAAAGCTTGTTTGAAGATCAAGATGAGCGCTTCAGAGATGTATTAAATGGAGACGATGGTTTTCTATATGTATCCACTGACAGTGGAAAGATCTATAAGATTAAGTAATAACTTTCATTCATGGGTTTTCACTTCTGAAAACCTTCACCCATAATCACCAAAACTAAAAGATTCTTCGTCTGCATCGTTGTAGAAAACATGCAGCTTCCATGACTCCTCAATGAAGAGGAGCCTTTGCATAAAAGGTTTTGTTATGGAAGACATTTACAGGGTGTTTGCTCTTGTTTTTCTGATTTACGTATTGCTACGTCGTCAGAGAAGCGAGTAGGCTTTAGGGGAGGTGTTACAAGCACCTTCCCACCTGTGAATGCATTTTAATTTTAACAAATTGAATTCAGCCCATCAAGCACAACAAATCTATTCCAATACGAAATTCAAAGGCATCTAAGTGCTTGTTAATACCTAAGCTGATCTTCATGTTTATGTAAAATATTCAAAGCGATTGATTGCGTTGCTGAGGCGCGTTAATTCTCCTGTGTAACGTTTTTGATTATAAACAAGGTTTGAATTGAAACCATTACTTAAAAATACGGAGAATTACATGAAAAAATTACTATTAGGATTAACACTTCTCGGATCAATGTCATCTTTTGCAAATCCGTCTCCCATGGATGAAGCAATCAATGCTCCATTAGAAATAGCAACCTTTGATCATTTTCAATTGGAATACGAAGGAAAACCTTTGGTTGTCGCTAAAGAACAAACAAAAGATGAGGCTGAGGCCTTAGCCTGTGAAAAACTTGGTTATACAAAAGTTGAAAACTCCCGCTATGAAAACCACTTAGATTGCTATGAAGGAAGATGCTATTCACTTTTGAAAATTAAGGAGAATATTGAGCCTTCCAATACGATCGCTCGTGCAAAAAGAAATCCACTTGAATTTATGGGGGCTCTTGGTTTTGGCCAAACTCGTTGGAATTCAGGAACGATTAAAGCCGGTGGTGCATCATGGCTAACTGAACTTACTTGCTCCAGAGTCTCAATGTAATTATTTAAATCCACTCGCTATCGATTAAGTCTCTGTTTAAAAAGGCAGAGACTTAAGACAAATGCCACTTCGATCACGAAAGATCGTCTTGATATTCAAGGTCAGATAAATACTTTTAGAAAAACAAAGAAACTATAAACAAGGTTTGAATTTAAACCATTAAGTTAAAAACAGGAGAAAATGATGAAAAAACTATTAATAGCGGTTATGGCAGTCACTACCTTTTCAGCTTTTGGAGGCACTTTAAGCTGTGATGCAGATGCAAACTATAGTCAAGGTCACCTAGTTACTGATAAAATGCCTGGATCTTGTCATTCAATGATTGATGGTCAATATACACAATATTACGTAACCATAGACGGCATAGGCTTGTCGGCCAGATTTAATAACAACATGTTTCGAGTCGCTTGTACCTCTGATAGCCCTGTAGGGACTTATGTAGGAGTTAAAGCGTCTGCGACTCTTGGAGCCGGTGTTGATGGTGGAGTTTTTGTTGGTGCTAAAGGGGCTTGCGTTATTTATGGGGTTAATATGGGACTTGGAGCAGGTCTAGTTGCCTCTAAGTTAAAAGTCATGGACTCCGATGATTACGGTGAATATCGCAAGGCCCTTAGATAATTAAGGATTTTCTAGATAACAAATCAGTCCCTGTTTACTTAGACAGGGACATGAAACAAACTCCACTTCGAGCACGAAAGCTCGTCTTTTATAGAGCGATTAAATATAAAAATTTTATAAAGAAAGAACTGTAGCTTATTGTAGGTTTTATTTTGTTAGGTGTTTGAAGCTTATTCAATTCTTAGACATGCTAAGTTTTGCACAGTATTTGCAGGTCCTTTAGGTGGAGGTATCTATGCAAAACTCTCAAGAAGAAATTTGGAAAGGCCATGATAAAGACGATGTCGCTTATGGCAATCCCAATGTCACCAAAGAACAATTCCTAAGAAACTTTGAACAATCTGTAATGAAAGAGCACCCAGAATTTAGAAAAGAAGTTCTGCAGGCCTTCAGAAACTTCTATGACCTATGGGAGATGGAGCTTGAAAGGGTGGAACAAGTCTCAGAGCAAAGTGCCCCAAAACTTTTAAAGAAGTTTCTCCAGATGTGATCTGAAACATATATAGAAGTTCTCTATAAGCTCATCGAGATTCGCGATTAGATTAAAGCGTTATTCACATTTATAGTCTTTCTAACACAAACAAGGAGGACAGTATGAAAAAAGCTTTAATGTTACTAACAGCGTTAATCCTTACTGCAGCTTGCGCATCTAAGGGACAAATTAAGTCTCAAGATAAAATGCCACAAAGCTTACAGTATATGTCTAATAATAAATAATTAGCTCTTAAGCTCTAAATAGGATTTGTAGTTACCTGGATGCAAGTATACATTTCCTTTGTCTACTTCAAGAACTTTGGTTGCTAACTCATGGAGAAAGAATCTATCGTGACTTACAAACAAAATGGTCCCTTCATAACGCTTTAAAGCGTCCAATAATACTTCCCTTGAGCCTATATCCAAATGGTTTGTAGGCTCATCCAGAAGTAGAAGATTGTAAGGAGTGGACAAAAGGCCTGCAAGAATTACCCTGGATTTCTCACCACCTGACAAGTAACGAACCTTTTTAAATACTTCATCACCTTTGAACAGAAAGGCTGCAAGAAGGTTTCTTAAAAAACCATCACTTGCTCCAGGAAGTCTTGAGCGAACTTCTTCAAAGACGGTATTTTCCATATTTAGGTTTTCAAAAGAGTATTGACCAAAGTAGCCCATCTTTACACTCGGACCAATCTTGACTTCTCCAGAGGTTGGATCTGTTTTACTCGCTATGACCTTCATGAGTGTGGATTTACCAGCACCATTAACACCAACGAGAGCGAGCTTTTCTTGTCTGGATACAACTGTGTTTAATTTTTCAAATACCCAAAGATCACTTCCTTCGCTATTAACCCATTTCTTAGATACATCTTTTAAGATGGCAACGTCGTTTCCACCCCTTGGTATCTCTGGGAGCATGATGCTCATTTGCTCAAGATCTGCTTCAACTTCTACGCGGTCGATCTTATCTAGCTTTTTTACTCGTGATTGAACTTGAGCTGCATGGGATGCACGGGCCTTAAACTTTGCGATAAACTCTTCCTCTTTTTTAAGAGTTGCTTGTTGTCTTGCGAAGTTTGCTTCTTGTTGTTTTTTACGTATCTCTTTTTCTTTTTCATAAAAATCGTAGTTGCCTGAAAAAGTATTTACACCATAAGGGGAGACTTCAACTATCTTCTTAGCAACGTTATTCATGAACACACGATCGTGACTTGTCATAAAAACTGAGCCTTTAAAGTTTTGTAGCCACTTCTCAAGCCAAAGGATTGTTTCCATATCAAGGTAGTTTGTAGGCTCATCCATTAGTATTATGTCTGGCAAAGTGATCAATACTTTTGCCAAGGCTATTCTCATTTTCCATCCACCAGAGAAGTCTTCAACTGGACGATTATGTCTATCTGGCCCAATACCTAGTCCTGATAAGATTTCTTGTGCATTAGTTTCAAGCTCATAGCCACCAAGTTTTTCAAACTCCGTTTGAGCGTCACCCATTTGCTCTAACACTTTGTTCATTTCATCTGGATCGAGGTCTGGGTCACAAAGTTTGGTTTCAAAATCTTTTAGCTGTGCATCTAATTCCACTAGACGCTCATTACCTTTCATGACTTCTTCAATGGCACTTCTTCCGGCCATCTCTCCGACGTTTTGGGAGAAGTAGCTTATTCTCATATTAGGGGCCAAGGCAATTTGTCCCTCATCAGGCCTATCCATACCAGCGATCAGGTTAAAGAATGTCGTCTTACCAGCTCCGTTTGGGCCGACAAGCCCAACTTTCTCTCCAGGGTTAATCTGGAAGCTTGCTTCAGAATATAGAGGGATGCCGTTCATTAACTTTGTAACATTTGAAACACTGATCATTTTGGATACCTTTTAATTGATTTTTCGCTATACAGAGTAGCAAATTCAATTGGGTTGAGCCATAGCTTTTACGGCGCTATAATAGCCGTTTAAAAGGATAAAATATGGCAGTTTGTAAATATTGTGTAAAGAGTGTTACTTGGTTGAAAGAGGGAAGGAAAAATGTGCCGGTCGAAGACGACGGTGGCATTCATGAGTGTGAGCAATATAAAAACGTGAGGCGCTCGGCCAGAAAGCTTACTCCAAATGAAATTGATCCTGAGATCTTGAAGCAGTACCAAGAAAATATGAAAAATAAGCTTAAAAAATAAGCGCCAGAAAAAGTCTCCCATATTTTCCAAAATCGATTTATAATTAAGTAAACCAATAACTTAGGAAGAGTTGGGGTACTTTTAGGATGAATAAACTCAGGTTTATCGATTTGTTTGCCGGAATTGGCGGTTTTAGATTAGGTTTGGAATCCCTTGGTATGGAATGTGTCTATACAAGTGAATGGAACAAACGCGCTCAGGAAGTTTATAAAATGAACTTCAATGAAACCCCTGATGGCGATATCACAAAAGTTAAAGAATCCGACATTCCAGCTCATGACATCCTTTGCGGTGGATTTCCTTGCCAGGCCTTCAGCGTGGCCGGGAAGAGATTAGGTTTTAAAGACACTAGGGGAACTCTATTCTTCGATGTGGCAAGAATCGTTGCCCACCACCAACCAAGTGTCGTCTTTCTGGAAAATGTTAAAAACTTTCTGACTCACGACAGTGGCAGAACAATCCAAACAGTAAAAGCAACTCTTGAAGACCTAGGCTATCACGTAGACTTTAAGGTCTTAAGGTCTAGTGACTATGGCGTGCCTCAGGCACGTGAGAGAGTATTCATAATTGGTGTCAAAAATGGGCATTCCAATTTTATTTTTCCAGAGGCCATCGCTGCCAAAAGAGTTGTCGATGACATCCTTCTGGATCTAAGTGCTAGAGAATTTAAACAATTACAAATTAAACGTGATGACATGTTCTTCTATAAAGATGAAAAGGCAGTATTGAATCTTCGATCTCCTCTTCAGATTGGAAAGATTAACAAGGGCGGTCAAGGAGAAAGGATATATTCTCGCTTTGCTGCTGGCATTACTTTATCCGCTTACGGGGGTGGAGCAGCTGCTAAAACTGGTGCCTATAAAGTAGGTAGAAGAGTTAGAAAGCTTCACCCCGTTGAGTGCCTGCGTATGCAGGGATTTCCTGACAACTTCAAAATGGGTTCATCAATTGTAAATACTTATCAGCAATTGGGGAATTCTGTTTCGGTACCTGTGATTAAGGCCGTCGGGCAAGAAATTCTAAATCAAGTCTTTCTTGAAGAACAACTTAAGGCCTCTTAAAAGCTTAAAAGGCCTAAAGTTTATTTTCTTATTTTAAGAAATTCATCAGAGCAGTTTTGAATCTATCATAAGCTTCAATGTGAGGAAGGTGTCCTACATCTTTAATTAGTTCAAGCTTTGAGTTAGGAATAGACTCTTGAGTCTTTTTGGCCAGGACTGGGTAGTCTCCCATAGTCTTGCGAGTTTTCTCATCCACAAGGTTTTTACCAAGGGCGGTTCTGTCTCTATCGCCAATAATTAAAAGCGTTGGAACTTCTAATTTTGGAAACTCATATACAACTGGCTGAGTGTAGATCATCTCATATGTTAGTGCGGAGATATAGGCCAGGTGTTGCCAGTCAGGTCCCTTGATCCAACCTGTCTGTAGTTTAAGCCAGTGGTCATAATCTTTTTTCCATTCACCACCATAGTAGTTCTTTTGTTGATAGGCCTTTACTTGAGATGGTTTCAATTTTAGTTGTTTTTGAAATACAACATCAATTGGCTCATAAGGTGCTTTAAGTTTATAGTCTTCAAGCCCAATTGGATTTACTAAAACAAGTTTTTCAACCATCTTCGGGTACATCAAAGCAAAACGTGTAGCAAGCATTCCACCCATACTGTGACCTAGTACAATGGTCTTGTCCCATTTGTACCAATCAAGAAGTTTTTTAGTGTTATGAGCAAGCCCATGAATTGTGTACTGATACTGGATGGGTTTTGATGAGCGGCCAAATCCAATTTGATCCGGGATGATTACCGTAAAGCCTGCAGCTGCAAGATCTCTAGCAGTCTGTCCCCAGTATGCCCCAGAGAAGTTTTTCCCATGTATTAGGACAACGTTTCTTCCATTTGGCTTTTCAGGCTTAACCAAGCTGTAGGCCATCTCTAATTTATGAGTTTGAGATAAGAATTTATAAAGCTTAGTTTTAAACGGGTACTTATAAGTTTTTAGACGCTTGTCGAGGTTTGCCTTTTTAGGATCAGCACAAGCAAATAATAATGATAGCATTAACAAGTATTTCACGGGAAGCTCCTTTGATTTGCCAATGCTACCAAAGAAGCTTCCTTATGAAAACTCGTTACGCTTCTAAGTGCTTTTCCAGTTCCTCAGCTCCACCTATGCGCTCGCCTTGGATGAAAACTTGTGGAACCATTGTCGATCCACTCAATGCTACAAGAGTCTTAATACTAAAATCTCTATTTAAAACATGCTCTTCATAGCTTAGGTTGTGCTTTTGAAGAAGCTCTGCAGCTTTAGCGCAAAATGGACACCCTGGTCTTGTAAACATAGTTACAGATTGCGGTATTTTTGCATCTAGGTACTTTAGCATTGTATCTGCGTCAGATTGACTGAACGGGTCACCTGGTTTTTCTTCTTCGATGAACATCTTCTCAATTACTCCATCATTAACTAACATAGAGTATCTCCAAGACCTTTTTCCAAAGCCAAGCTCAGACTTATCAACTAAAAAACCAAGCTTTTCAGAAAACTCCCCATTACCATCTGGAAGCATTGTGATGTTTGTTGCATTTTGGTCTCTTTTCCAATCATTCATTACAAAGCTATCGTTTACTGACAGACATACTACATCATCAACACCTGCGTCTTTAAACGCCTCATAGAGCTCATTGTATCTTGGTAGGTGAGTTGATGAGCATGTTGGTGTAAAAGCACCTGGAAGAGCGAATAAAACAACCTTCTTACCCTTAAAAAAGTCATCAGTAGTTTTCTCGGCCCACTGGTAACCTTCGCGGATTTTAAATGTTGCATCTGGTACTCTTTTTCCAGTTTGATCAGGCAATGACATAGTTTCTCCTTTATATTTCATTTATTAACCAATTCTAACTATTTTAGGAATAATTTCTAATCATAACTCTTTATAGGCCTATAAGTTCCGCCTATAAAGGTGCAAGTGTTTGCAATTACTTAGATTTAGGTGGTTTTGGTGAAAATGGCATAGATATTGGACGATAAGATGGTCTGGAGGTCCCATTATGAGCATCAAAAATGTTCGCATGATTAACGAGTCAGTTAGAGCGATGAACAGAAGTGCTGAGCAAATGAGTAAAGCTGTTGAAAATAACACCTCTGAAATCAAA
>JAGSHJ010000096.1 GCA_023954595.1 Bacteriovoracaceae bacterium
CCATTGATTAAAAAAGAAGAGGCTACTTCTTCTGGTAGGCCGCATAGTGCAAAGTTCATTGGCAAAAACTTATTTGTCGATGAGGACGTACTCTTTAATAATTTATCCCAACTACCAGAGATAAAAGAGCTAAGTTACAAAACCTCATTAGTTTTACCAAGGGTTTTGGAGCTTATGGAGCCTGAGGGCGTTGAAGTAAAACCTGCAGTAGTTGAGGATCCAAGTGATAGTCAATTAGATCAGGGTCAAAAAGAAGTTCAAGATGATCATGAACAAGCTCTTAAGCGCTCTGTCGCTGGAAATCAATGTCAGCAAAGGGTGGTGGAGTTCTTTGGTGATGAGGCCAATAAGGATCTTGTAAATAATTATATTAAAATCCAATCTAAGATCGCTCTTCACCGTGTGGCATGGACATATTTAAAGTCCTCTCAAGGTGATACGAAGAACTTCGAAGCATCCATAAAAGAGCTTCTTCTAAAAAGAGATCCTAAGTTGCATGAAAAATTTGTTAACTCTAAACAGTTCTCAAGAAATGAGAGACTTTTGGCCGTGATGAGTGAGTTGAAAGATGCTTCTAGCGAGTTTGAAACAAAAAAAGATGAACCGTACACAATCAAATACTCTGATGTGAAAATGATAGATCTGTTGGTCGAGGCCGAAAATCAGCATGGACGTAGCTATGATAATGGTATCATGGACTTTACCTCCATCATTAGAAATAGTATGAAGTCTAGGCTTAATACTAAGGATGCTAATATTGGTAAGATTGAGGCGCAACTAGATATTTTAGAAAGCAAGAAAGACAAGCTTGATGAACAATTAATGTCTTATCTTTCTAAGTTTAACTGTGACGAACAGGTCGATTTTGGTGCCTGTGGCCCAAAAAACATAAAATCATTTGATATCGGAAAGGGACTTGAAGAGTTTGAAGCTCTTATTGACTCTGTATACGAGAAACAATTTGAGAAGAGCAAAGAGCTTAAAAACAACTTTCGCTGGAATACTTACTGGCTCCATGTTCGGTAAAATTTATGAAGTCTAAATTTATATTTATCTCTGAAGATTCAAGTAAGGATAGTGTCGTTTTGGAATACAAAAAGACGACAGAAATTGATACCAATAAAAAGATCATAGGCCTTGCTGTAAAGAACAAAAAAGAATTTGTATCTTTATATTTTGATCTTTTAGAGCGTGGTTTTGTACCCCTAGTTTTAAATGCATCTATACCTATCACTACCTTAAAACAAATTGCCAAGGATCATGGTGCAACTCGTCTAGTGCTAGACTCTGGCACTATTGAGATGGATAGTGGGCAGACAAAGAAGAAATCTGGACATATCCTTTGCTCAAGTGGGACAAGTTCGGCAAGTCCAAAATCTTACTTTTTTGATATTTCTAAACCTATTGAAAACTCACAAGCACATAACAACTCACTAGGTATTGAAGAGGGCATGCGAGTCTTGTTTGCACTACCTCTGAGTCATAGTTTTGGAGTCGTTGTCGGTTTATGGTCAAGTTTAAATGCTAATCTTGAAGTTGTAGTTCCTCTTGAAGCGATTGGTGGTCAAAAGATTTTAAATTTATGTCGCGAAGAAGAAATTGATGTCTTGTACCTTACTCCGTCACTTGCTCGTCAGATCATAAAATTCAAGAAGTTTTACAAAGGGCCTATTCATAGTCCTAAGATTGTGAGTATTGGTTCTTCAATGCTCTTTCAAGATGAACTTCTTAAACTCACACAAATATTTGATAAGGCCACGTTCTTTTATACATACGGGCTTACCGAAATGGGACCTAGAGCATTTACTAATAAAATAGATGTTAAAGCACTCTCAGACGAGGGTCTGCCACTGTCACTGGGAAAACCACTTGAAGGTATCGACTACCGTGTGTCTGAGACGTTAAAGCTTAAATCACCCTATGCTTGTGAGAGTTTAGAAGAGGAATTTTATGACACCCAGGACCTTGTTGAACAGGAAGGTGGTGGACTCATTATCAAAGGGCGTAATGATGATGTAATCATTCATCAGGGGATAAATGTCTATCCCTATGAAATAGAAACTCTGGTTAAAAGTATCGAAGGTGTGGATGAGTGTGTTTTAGTGGGCATGCCGTCTAAAATTTATGGACAAATACCTTATATGGTTGTGAAGGCTCCTGAATCTATTAGAGAACTTATAGAGAAATTACTAAATGATTCGCTTGCTCAAAGTCATATACCAAAAGAGATTCGTTTTGATATTGAGATTCCTAAAACAAGTTTAGGTAAAGTTAAAAGAAAACAACTTCTTCAATTACTTCAAGATGCTTAAGTCATTTTAAACCATTGGTCTGAGACTTTAGACCATTTATCTAGAACGTCACCCCAAATATCATTTCTAAAACCGGCGATGTGATTTGTGATTACAACCTGGTCTGATTGGCGAAGGGGACCATCTTCTGGGTACGGCTCTGGATATGTTACATCTGTTAGATAAGTTGCTTTAGGATTTTGATTTAAAAAACTTATAAGTTCACTTTCAATAAATAGTTCACCTCTAGCTATATTTATAATACAGACATCTTCTTTGAGGTTCTTATAAAAGTTTTCAGGCCTAAATAGCTCTTTGGTTTGAGCGTTTAGTTCCAATGCGGGAATTATAATGTCACTTGAATTTAAGAAGTCAGAATAGTCATCATAGGTGAAGTCTGCACCAGAAGCTCTTGAGATTGTTTGGATGTTTGGAAAGATGTCCTTGAATATCTCAGGAATCATTTCTCCAATGTGGCCTTGTCCCATGACTCCAACTGTTAAGTTTTTAGGATCAAGCTCATGTTTTTCTAGAAACTTTAGAGCAAACTCCCTAGCGTGTTGAGCAACACTTCTGGCATTGAGCCCTTTTATATCCTGAACTAAAATATCTGAATCACTTAAGTCTGGGGTTTGGCTAGATACAAAAAATACACCCTTTAGCCGCTTGTTACGTTTTATGAAAGTCTTAGGAAATGGGTGACCTAAAATCCATGTAGCATCAGATAGTGCTGAAAATAACTGAGCTGGACGTTCAACGACGGTGAACTCCATATCCTCGGGCAAGGATTCCTCAACAGACTGTATAAACTCAGTCGGTATTTTTGCATGAGGCAAAGTTGCTAAGTTTACAATGGCAAGCTTGGTCATTTTGTCTGTTCTAGGAAACTCAAAATATCACTTACAGTATTCCAAGAGAAAGCTTGTTGCTCATTTGGCTCAATTCCCATCTCTTGGCTCAGTTCGTAATAGAGAGTGATTCTTCCTAAAGAATCCAGGCCTAGATCTGCTACAAGATTATGCTCTGGAGTTATTTGATCTATCGGTAGGCGCAAGTAAACATCTTCCACCTGAGCTAAAATTGTTTTAAATTGCTTCAGATTTTCCATTAATTTCCTCGAGTGTCTTTTTCGTTACATTTGATAGTAGTGCCTCTAGTCTGAAGATGGATAGGCTTGTAAACGATGCTAGAAAAAATGCTTGCGCTATAGTCTCTAGAATCTCTTCAGTAAATTGGTGTAGTCGCCCCTCATGAAGCTCGATTGCACTTAGTGCCATCGGGTCCGCTGGTATAGGTGTTGTAGTATCCATTATAACTGTAGTCAATGAAAGTAGGATCGCACCTGCAAAAAGGGAGAGGCTTAACTTCGATTCTCTTAGCCCTTTGTATAGAAAGTATGAAAAAATTAGACCAACAATAGCAAAGAGGATGTGTGTAAAATCACCTTCTCCTACACCGCTAATGTTTGTGCCTATCTGATTTGGGATGAATACTTTCTCTCTTAGTTTTTCATGAATTTGAAACCGCTCATCAAGAGAGAGGAATATAAAGCCTAAACCTACAATAGGGAACATCAACTCAGTGATTGAAAGCTTTCTCTTCTGCGTTAGATGCGGCCAAATGAAACATGTGCAACCCGCAATACCAATTAATATTAATTGAACACTTGAGTACCAAGTAAGAACAGAGTCCTCGAAATTTATGTTGCGCCACCATTCAGGCCAGTGTGAAAACACCATGGTGAACAAAGCTAAGATATTTATTAGAAAAATACCTAACACAGTGTAATTACGCAGGTTTTTTAAACGTGCAATCATGTAAATCCTTTAACTTCTTATAATTGTTATTTTCTCATATATATAATGATTGTATAAGAAGCCATATATATAATACTTAGTTGAGAATGAGCCAATAATGAGCAAAGTGTATACATTGAGTGAACAACAAATGCGATTGTATTTGTTTGAACAAAAGCGTGATCGTGGAGTTTTTTCTATTCCACTTGGATATAAGTTTAAAACAAGGCTTGATCCTAAATACCTAGAGCAAGCACTTGCTATGGTTGTTTCTAAACATGAAATGTTAAGAGCAACGATTAAAGAGGTAAGTGGTGACATTAAGCTCTTTATTTCTAATTCAAATGAGGTTTCGCTTGAAGTTCACTCCTGTCATTATGAACAGGCCTACAAGATTTGTTGCGCAGACGCAATGGAGAGTTTTGATCTTGCAAATGGCCCACTGTTTCGTGCATTCTTTTTTGAAACCTCAGAGGATTCTTCATTTTTCTACTTCAATGCCCATCACTTAATCTGGGATGGCTTCTCTAGTACAGTATTTATGAAGGACTTAGAAAAGGCCTATCGCTCGCTTACTGAATCAAATAGCTTTAAAACACAAGGCCTTGATAGTTTTGAAGCATATACTCTAAAACAGAAAAACTATTTAGAAGGTGAGCAAATCCAAAAGGACCTCGAAGAGGTAAAGAAATTCTTTCCTGAGAAACAGGTACCATTGCAACTTCCGTGTGACTTTTCAAGACCTAAGGATTTCTCACACTCTGGCAAGGCATTAAATTTTGAAATTGATGTTGAAACTTCAAAGGTTTACGAGCAATTTTGTGCTGATAATGGTGTGACTCTATATCATTTCTTCAATTTGGCATTTTCAATACTTCTTAGAAACTATAGCTCCCAGTCGCAATTTAATATTGGAACACCAGTGCTGGGGCGACATGATCGTAGCTCTTTAAACTCTATAGGTTTCTTTGCAAACACCGCCGTAATTCCATGTCTGATTAATGAAGACCTTACCGTGGGTGAAATGCTTAAAGAGACGAGTGTGAAAACCTCAAAGATAACAAGCAAACAAAAGTTACCATTTGGTAAGTTAGCTTCCTCATTTAACTTTGAAAGTGACCCTTCAAGGCCAAATTTTTATCAAACTTTTTTTATGTTTCAGGACTTTTCTGGAAGAAAATTGTCATTCTGTGAACATCCATATGAAAGGGTTCGCTTTGATAGTGGTATCTGCCATAGTGAACTAGACCTTTGGATCACAAAATATCCAAACAAGATCCTCGGTGGCTTTCAATATGCAAACTCCCTGTTTAATGAAGATAGCGTTAAAAACTGGCTAGGGGAGTTTCTGTTCACACTTGATCTGCTTGCTAGTTCAAAAGATGTGAAAATTAAAGAGCTTCCAAAGGTCTCACCAGAGTTATTTAAACGCTCTATGGAAGACTTCTCTAACTTTGAAGAATCTCGTGAATTTAAAAGCTTTCTTACCAAGTTTTTGGATATGAAAGATCAATTTCCAGATAAGGTTGGTATCGTTTGTGAGGGAGAAGGACTTACATATAAAGAATTTGATGAACGCAGCTCTAAGTTTGCAAGTTATCTTGCCCAAAAAGGTGTTGTTAAAGGCGAACTTGTTGGTTTAAGTGTAAATAGATCAATTGATATGATGTGCGCTCTATTTGGAATTCTGAAACTTGGATGTGGCTATCTTCCTATTGATCCAAAATTTCCTGAAGATCGAATCAGCTATATGGTTGAACATTCAAAGGTGGAGAGGGTTGTCTGTACAAGTAATACTGATGGCGCATTTTCATCCTTGCAAAAAATTTATGTAAATGAATTTAATAAGATTTCAAGTGAGATTGAGCCTCTTGAAGAAGTAGAGCACGGTCAACAGGAGCAAACAGCTTACATTATCTACACTTCAGGCTCCACAGGAAGACCTAAAGGAGTTGAACTGACTATTGGCTCGGTAAGTAACTTCTTGTTGTCTATGGGCCATACTCCAGGACTTGGTAGTGATGACGTTCTCTGTGCTGTGACGACATTGTCATTTGATATTGCTGTGCTTGAGCTATTCTTACCTCTTATTAATGGTGGTAAATTAGTACTGGCCACGGAAACAGAGGCAAAAAACTCCCAAAAATTAATGCATTTAATGCAAGAACACTCGGTGAGTGTCATGCAAGTAACTCCTATAACATGGAGGCTTTTATTTAAATCAGGCTGGAGTGGAGATCAAAATCTCAAGGTTTTATGTGGTGGCGAGAAAATGCCAAATGATCTGGCCGACAGTCTACTAAAGTGCTGTGGTGAGGTCTGGAATATGTATGGGCCAACAGAAACAACTGTATGGTCCACATGCAAGAAACTAAGTCTTAATGACGAAATAATCACTATTGGCAGACCTATCGATAACACATCTATTTTTATCTTGGATAAAGATAGAAGGCCTCTACCTAAGGGTGCTGTGGGAGAGCTATATATTGGCGGCGATGGCCTGGCCAAGGGCTATTTAAATTCACCTGAACTAACTCAGGAGCGCTTTGTTGAAAATCCATTCACCGGAAAAGGTCGTATTTACAATACTGGTGATATGGGACGATTTGCTTCCGGTAAGGAGCTTTGGTGTTTAGGACGAAGTGACAATCAAATTAAAATTAGAGGTCACCGCATTGAACCAGGTGAGATCGAAATTCAGATTAATAAAATCCCTTTTGTTAAAGAGGGTGTTGTTATAGTTCGTGAAGACAACCCGGGGGATGCAAGACTTGTGGGTTATGTCATTACGGATGAATCCATAGAAGATGGAGAGCAAAAGCTTAAGGATCTCTTATCAAAGAGGCTGCCACCATATCTAATTCCCGAAGCAATTGTTTTTCTAGAGTCCTTTCCTTTAACGCCAAATGGAAAAATTGATAAGAACTCTCTTCCTGTTCCGTCTCTAGTTAGAAGTGTGAGTAGTCGCAAGCTTACTCCTGCAAAAACTGATGTGGAGAAGAGATTGGCCAAGATTTGGCAGGAAGAACTAGCAATTGATCAGGTCTTTTTAGAAGATGATTTCTTTCAAGTCGGAGGAAACTCTCTGGTTGCTGCAAGTGTATTTCATAAAATATCGTTGGAGTTCAAACAAAATGTAGATCTCGCACTACTTTTCTCTGTTAGTAATCTAGGAGAGTTGGCCGGCGAAGTTGAACGTATTCAAAATCAAGGTGATGATTCTGAGTTCTCCAATATAATTCAATTACAAAAAGGCACTAGTGCAAAGAAGTTCTTCTTTTTTCACGCCCTTGGTGGAAACACTCTTAACTACAGGGTCTTTTTGAAAGAGCTCGAAGGTCATGATGTTTATGGCCTTCGAAGTACAGGTGTTGATGGTCGAAATATTAAATTTAGAACCATTCAAGAGATGGCCAAAACCTACGTGAATGACATTTTGGCAGTAGATGATAGGGGTCCATACAACTTCATTGGTGGAAGCTTAGGTGGTCTTCTCGCATATGAATGTGCTTGTTTGATGAAAGAGTTGGGCAAAGAAGTAAAGCATATTGTGATGTTTGATACTTCTGTTCCTCTACCTAAGAGAAGCAAGGTGGATGCGAAAAACAGACAAGAGGTTGAGAAGAGCTTCTTGGACAAAATGCTACTATTTACTAAAATTAAATATTATCACTCGATAAATTACATCTTTTCGAAACTAAACAAAGCTACACCACATTCGGTCCGTTATAAGTTAATAGAGTTTTTGAATTTAAGCGCACTACGTAAGTATGTACCTGGGCGATTGGATGCAGATATTTATCTTTTACGTATTCCTATCAAAAAAGACGGAATCTACTCCATCACTTCCCTTGGCTGGGAGCACTATCTTGATGGGAAGGTTAATGTCGATTTCGTAGATGCTCCTCACCATGAATTTATCGAACATGAAAAGGTTGTTGAATATTTTGGGCGTTGGTGTCAGCAGACTATCGAAAAAGCTTAGTCAAAAAATTAAATAGGAATCTATCCAATTTCTCTAACAGCTTTGGGTAAAATTTGATTGAGAGATAGGTTCCTATAAGAACACCTAGTGTATTTGCAATAATGTCTGCAAACTCGGCCATTCGATTAGGGTTTAAATACTGAAGGCCCTCAATAAATGCTCCATATGCAATAAGTGTAATTATAATTTTTATAGCCCTGAAATTGAGCTGAGTGATATAGAAGCTTGCAATGAGGTAAATGCTCAGATGGGCCAGCTTGTCATTAAAGTTCAACTTATCGATATGGGGAACTTCAGAAATTACTGACACGATTAGAATTAAAGCGAGTCCTAGTATTCCCAAAAAGTTCCAAAATTTGTTAAAGTGATACTTATTCATAGTTTATAACTATACCAGCAAGATTGGAGTCGCATGGATCAGTTGAAAATCTTTCCTAGGTTTAATGACACAGACGCCCTAGGGCACATAAATAACGCAAGCATTGTTTCCTGGTTTGAAGAGGCGAGACGCTCACTATTTGAGGTCTTTGTACCTGAGCTCAACCCAAAAAAGTGGAATCTTATTATCGCAAGGGTGGAGGTGGACTATCTCGCTCAAGGTGAATTTCAAAAAGAAGTATTAGTGAACACTTGGCTTGAAAAAATTGGTAACTCTTCAATGATTGTCGCTCAAGAGGCAATCCAAAATGGAAGGCCTATTGCGCGTGGAAAGGCTGTTATGGTCCACTTTGATTATAAATCACAAAAGAGCATTCCTATCCCTGAAGAATTTAAAAAAATACTTCAAGCTAAATTTAGTGCACCAGAACTTTAGGATTCAGTATGTGGTTTATATTAAAAATTGTTATTTCTGCAGTATTAATTGCCTTTGTTAGTTGGTTATCGGGTAAAAAGACAGGTCTTGCCGGATTCTTGACGGCGTTGCCTCTGACGACTCTTTTGGCCTTGGCATTTTCACATATGGAGTGGGGTGATCCAAAGCAGTCAGTTGAATTTGCAAAGAGTGTCTTTTTAGCGATACCTATCTCTCTTTTATTCTTTTTGCCTTTTTTATTGGCTGAAAAGTTGCAGCTTAACTTTTGGAGCTGCTATGTGTTGGGCATACTGCTCCTTGGTGTTGGATACTTTCTACATAACAGTTTTACAAAACTTTTCTAAA
>JAGSHJ010000188.1 GCA_023954595.1 Bacteriovoracaceae bacterium
ATCATCAACAACGATAATTTCACATAAAGAATCCAGCTCTAGGGAAAGGATCGAGTCAATTAAAACACCTATATTGGCCGCCTCATTATAAGTTGGAAGAATTACAGAGACTGTGCCCATTTTTTTGCCTTTAAATTGGAATCATTCATTTAGTTAATATACTATTTGTTCACAAACTATTTTAGCATTATTCAGGTAGGTTTTCATGAATGGAAGTATTCGTAACGCAAATGTATGTGTGATTGGTGGAGCAGGGTTTCTAGGCTCTCACTTAGTTGATTACTTAATAAATGAGCTTAATTGTAGGGTTCTTGTTCTAGACAACCTAATATCTGGTAAAGAAGAGCACATTCACACTAAAGCCGAATTTATAAATTATGACATTTGTGAAGACGTTGAAAGCCTTACGGATATATTAAAAAACTTTAACACCGAATATCTATTTAACTATGCGGCTGAACCATATGTTCCGGATAGCTTTGAGAGGCCACTTCATATTTTTGAAATTAATGCTACGGCTGTTCTAAAAGTCTTAAGTGCATGTAAAGCAGCCGGGGTTCAGGCCATACTACAGGTGAGTTCTGCTGAAATTTATGGGGATGTTAAAGGTAAAATTAATGAAGATGCCTACATTGAACCTCATTCTACATATGGAGTTTCCAAGGTCGCTGCAGATGGAATATGTAGAGTTCAGTGGAAAGAAAGCGGTGTCCCTGTAATTATCCTTCGCCAGTTTAATTGTGTTGGTGAGCGTGAAACTCATGAGTATGTCATTCCTGAGATCATAAGCCAGTTGTCCCAATCAAATAGGGTTGAGCTTGGAAACAATTCATTTCGTGACTTTCAATATGCTGGAGACGCTGTAAGGATGGCGGTAGAACTTCTTGAAAAAGGTCAATTTGGTGAAGTCTACAACATGGGTAGTGAGGACGGAATACAAATATATGATCTCGCAGATAAGATCGGAAAAATTATGGGTAAGGAGTCGATTGAAATCTGCCAAGTCTCTGAGCGTGTAAGGCCTTGGGAAATTTGGCATCTACAATCTGATAATTCAAAGTTATACAAAGCAATTGAAACAAGACCTAATGTGGGACTTGATGAAGCTTTAAAAAGAACCATTGATTACTTTTATGCAAATGGTGAGAACTGGGCCTTCTAAGTAAGGCCTTGAATCAATTTAAATAGCCCTGATACTTTTGTCTTAAAATCATAGAATGAATCAATATTCTTGATTTGATTAATGAAATTCTTTGGTCTGAAATAGAATCTTCGGTATGCTTGATCCTGAAAGTTTCTAAGTTCTTCTAATGTAAAATGCTCTTCCCAGTGAGTAATCTTAAAATCCTCTGTTGGGTTTAGACAAAATTCCTCCCACTCATTATTTTTCACAAGCCCTTTCTGAAGTGCTTCAAAATAAAGAGGAGTATTTGGCAAAACCATCAAGATTGCAATTTGTGCAAAGTCTGGGTTGAGGTTGACTAAAAAATCGATATTTTGCTTAATGTCTTCTTCAGTTTTTTCAAATGGAAAACCAATTATGTAGTCTGCGATCGTTCGAATTTTATATTTTCTACAAAGGTCGAAAGCTTCTTTTACCTTTTTAGTATTCGTACCTTTTTTTAAGATTTTTAACCCTTCATCCGTTCCTGTCTCAACACCAAACGATATTTGTCTACATCCAGCTTGTTTTGCACGTCGAATAGATTCTTCATTTACAGCGTTGACTCGACCTCTGAAATCCCATTTAAAGTTTAGATTCCTCTTTTCAACTTCATCACAGAACTCAATAACTTTTCTAGGAGTAATGTTGAATAGATCGTCGTAAAAATGAAACTCTTCAAAGCCTTGTTCAAGACATTGCTCAATTTCTTCAAACAAGTTATCCATACTCCTCGTTCTATACTTTTTATAAGGTACATCACAAAAAGTGCATAGATACGGACAGCCACGAGTTGTTATGATGGTGGCCATTTTCTTCGAATAACCTACAACGCTATGATACTCCGCCTTAAGGTGGTTCCTATTTGGGAATGGGATTTTATCCAGCTCATCCATATATGCAGCAGGTATATTGACGTGGGTGAGGAATCGTTTGTCTTTAAAATCTTTTCCTATCCATTTTTTGATCGACTCATTTGTATAAAGACCTTCTATTTCCTCAAAAGAGCGGCCTTCTCTGATACTTTTTACTAACTCATAAAAAGCTTTTTCGCCTTCTCCAACAATCACAGAGTCAAATTCTTTCAGTTGAGCAGCTTGTACTGGAAAGGCAATAGGGTGGTGACCACCTAAGCATAGGTGTGCTTGAGGATGTACTTTTCTAATCGTATTTGCCAATTTAACGATATCGACAAGAGAGATCGTGAAGCTTGTGATTCCCACAACATCAGGCTTTATCTTTTCCACAAGTGCAGGAATCTCTTTATGAGATATCTTTTCTGCAACACAATCATGAAAGTAAATATTTACATCCGGCATCTTTTCTTCAAGATACGAGAGGACATATAAGATTCCAAGAGGAGGAAAGTATCCAAAGTCATCACTTTCCAAAACGCCTTCACCCTCTTCATTAGGTGATTCGCAAAGCTTATGTTCGTCTGGTGGATTTAGAAATAAAATGTTCATTAGTTCATATGATAACCTAAATCACATCTTATTCTCTAAAAAAGTTTTCTTACAGGACATAGGGCACCCATGAAAAAACAAACACTTAGAGCATGTAGTTTAAAATTCATTAATCCTTAAGTTTTGAGCTTTCTGCCAAGGTTCTTTTTAACCAATAAAAAGCTTAGCTTCGACATTCCATAAAACCTTCGGTACTCAGGAAAATATTCCAAAAACTTCATACCTCTTCTCTTTTCCATTCTACTGGTAAAGTCAAAGAACTCAGCCTCCGCATGTATATCCCTTTTCTCTGAGGCGATTCCATCCCTTATGCTCTCCATAAAAGGTAAATAGGCCTTCCACCTTTCCGTAGAAAGCTCTTTAAAAGCGGTATCCCTATGCCCTTTCTTATTTGGATTTGCGAGTAAATCACGCACAATTAATAAGCTTTTATCTGCATATTCTAAATATTCAGGGCCAAGTATATATGGACTTAGGTAATTAGGTGCGACAACAATGTTTTCTTTAAAATCAACCATCGTCTGATATTCATTTTGAAGCTCATAGGCCCACATCAATAGCTCTGGTAGGCTTGTAATACACAAATTATTGATGGCCAACTGAAAGCCAAATCTAAAGTTTTTAAATCTTCGCTTTAAGGTATTGTGTACATTCTCACTTAAAATATCCCACTTCGCACCGTGGCGTATATATTCTGTGGGTTTACCAAATGACTCAACTGAAACTTCTAGGTGTACAATATAATTTTCAGTTAAATCCTCAACCGTATCTAAAAATTTAGAGAACTTATTAGGCGGCAATCCAAAATTAGAAATTACCTGGATAATTGGTCTTTCGTGGAGACTCTTTGTGTCTGGTCTTCTTAGGTTTAACTCTTCTAGGTATTGAAGAAAAGTGGGGTTGGCCAATGGCTCACCACCAATAAATATGATTCTCTTTAAACTGTGTTTTATCTCGTCGAACCAAAGCCAAAAAAACTTATCAAATGAAGCTGGCTTACTACACGACTTCCTAACTGTTTTATCTGCTCGTAAATCTCCAAATTTAACACTTTCCTTCTCCCACTCAGTACTAAAATCATCTGAACAATATACACATTTAAAATTGCATACATTGCCCAAAGAAATTTCCAGAATATCTGGAGTGTCTGAACGCAATAAACTTTCATCGCTGTTCTTTGCATAATAATCAAAGCCTTTAGACTCGCTTCTTTGATCGTTCATCCAACTAACAAATGGCTCTTTCCCAGTACGAGAGCTCATTAGATTTTTATCTTCCAAAATTATACAATTGAAACAATCCTCGTGCCTTTTCCCGAAAAGCTTCTCCCTCCTTCTTTCTAAGAAATAGGGGTGGTTTAAAAAGGCATCTGTTCCGTATTTTTGAAAGTCTTCTTCAGTGAGTTGGTAGTTAATGGTTTTATCGCATGTTCTAACGTAACCTCTATCAACAGTTATCACTGGATAGCTCCACCGCCACTTACATATTGTTTTTTCAGGTGAATACTGCCCACTAACTTTCATTCATTCTCCATCATTAATTATCATATTATCGACCCTTCTAGGATCACTGTAAAGCACTAGCAAACTTAAGAAGCCCTATGTTTTTCACTTTAAGATATAAAAAATTAACTGATGAATCCTTAGATAAAATGAGCTTTTAGGAAGGAACTTTGGGCAGTTGTAGCAAGATTGGGAGATACAGGCTTCGAACATTTAAGTTCCTGAGTAAATATGATGACCTACAGCTTCAAGACAAAAAAAAAGCCTGTCGCAAGGACAGGCTTTTAAATGGCGGAGACGGCGAGATTCGAACTCGCGGAACGCAGAACGTTCGGACCCTTAGCAAGGGCCTGGTTTCAGCCACTCACCCACGTCTCCATGGGGTACATTAATATGGCGGAAGTGGAGGGATTCGAACCCCCGGAAGGCGCAAACCTTCAACAGTTTTCAAAACTGCCTCCTTCGACCACTCGGACACACTTCCATAAAAACGTACTCAGAAAATATAATAGTAAAGCTTTAAGAAATCAATACTTTATTTAGCTGCAATAACTTCCTTACCGCCCATATAAGGTCTTAAAACTTCAGGAACCTCTATAGAGCCGTCTTCTCTTTGATAATTTTCCATTATTGCTACCAAAGTTCTACCAACTGCTAGACCAGAACCATTTAATGTATGTGCAAACACAGGTTTTTCGCCCTGCTTCTTAAATCTAATATTTGCTCTTCTTGCTTGAAAATCACCACAATTTGAACAAGATGAGATTTCTCTGAACTTCTTCTGGCTTGGAAGCCAAACTTCAAGATCAAAAGTCTTCCTAGCACCAAAGCCCACATCTCCAGAGCATAAACGCACTGTACGATATGGAAGCTTTAAGTTTTCAAGTATTGTTTGTGCACTTTCCACCATGTCACTCAACGCCTGCTCAGAGTCTTGTGGTGGAACAATATTTACCATCTCTACTTTATTAAATTGATGCATACGGATAAGGCCACGAGTATCTTTTCCATATGAACCAGCTTCACTTCTAAAACAAGGTGTATAAGCTACGTATTTTAGAGGGAACTCAGACGGGTCAAAGATCTCACCGGCTTTAAGATTCGTTACAGGAACCTCTGCAGTAGGAATTAGATACCAAGGTCTTCCATCAATTTTAAACAGGTCCTCACCAAACTTAGGAAGCTGACCAGTGCCGTATAATGTTTGGTCGTTAACAATTAGAGGAGGAATAATTTCTTCATAATCCTTATCAAGGTGAAAATCTAACATATAGTTAGCTATTGCTCGCTCCATTCTAGCGAGGTCTCTTTTATAAACTACAAATCTTGAGCCAGTTAATTTAGCAGCTGTTTCAAAATCCAACATGCCAAGTGCTTCACCTAGGTCTGCGTGGTCTTTTGCTTCAAATCCTAATTCGGTCGGCTCACCCCAAGTTCTCACTTCAACATTGTCATCCTCATCCGCACCAATTGGAGTATCTTCTTCCAAAAGGTTAGGAACTCCGGCCAACTTTGATTGAAGTTCAGACTTAACATCATCAAGCTTTTTATTGTCTGTTTCAATTGACGCTTTTAGCTCATGTACTTCGGCCATAATGTCATCTGCATTTTCACCGTTTCTTTTCTTCATCCCAACTTCTTTAGATAGGGACTTTATCTTTGCTTGAGTATTTTCTACTTTTCCTGTTAATTCTTTTCTAGAAGAATTAAGTGCGACGATCGCATCAATTTCAGATGTATCAAATTTTCTCTTACCTAAATTTTCTTTTACTAGTTCTAAATTCGCTTCAATAAATTTTAAATCTAACATCGAGTCCTCACTGCATCATATTGATGTAATTTTGAAGGTTTTGTTTATATCTTGTGTTCGGAGAAAGCTCAAGAAACATTTTGTAAGACTCCACCGCAAGGGAGCTTTGGCCAATCTTTCTATAA
>JAGSHJ010000014.1 GCA_023954595.1 Bacteriovoracaceae bacterium
CTGCTTGGGTAAAAGTTAAAAACGCAGGGGAGAGTGAGTCCAAGACACTTGAGTACGAAAAAAGGTCTCATTACAATCTGTTCAATTCAATTGCCCATGAGAGATTTAAAATAATTGAAAAACATAAAGATACTATATTCTAAAGGAAAGAGATGAAATACTTCATTGCAATGGCCGCTCTAGGTCTGTGTATAAGTGCCAATGCCGCTGTATTAAAAATTGCAGCACTAGCTCCCGATGGCACCAACTGGGCCAAAACTCTTAAAGAATTTGCAAAGGAAGTTAAGAGCTCTACCAATGGCGAAGTCAAAGTTAAGATTTATTATGGTGGTGTTGCCGGAGACGAACCAGATGTACTCCGTAAAATCAGAGTAGGACAGATGCACGGTGGTGTGTTTACTGGCAAAACTCTTGGTGATATCGCTAGTGATGTTCGAGTAGTTGAGCTGCCTTTTAATTTTTTACACGAAAGAGAAAAGGGAATGAAGGCGCTAAAAGGAATGGCCTCTTATTTTAATCAAACAATAGAAAAAAATGGATTTGTTAATCTTGGTTTTTATGAAATAGGTCAAGTGTATGTCGTCTCATCAAAGAAGGTGACAAGCATTCCTGAAATGCAGGGAATAAAGATTTGGTCTTGGGAGGGGGACAAAGTTGTTGAGGCCATGATCTCTTCACTACAACTTGTTTCTGTTCCATTGGCCCTTCCGGATGTTCTATCTTCACTATCTACGAATATTATCGATGCTGCGTATGCACCCCCATTAGGTATTCTCGCATTACAATGGCAAAGCCAAGTTAAGTATTTGATCGACTTTCCAACTGCTTACTCTATAGGGGCGTTGCTAGTTTCTGAAAAAGCATTTAATAAAATTCCAAAACAACATCAAGGCAAAGTTAAAGAGATTGCTAAAAAGTATGTCGACCAGGCCAACAAGTTTGCAGTAGCAGACAATGAAGAAGGACTTAAGATATTAAAAAAACAAGGTGTTGAATTTATCAAGTTTAGTGAAAAGGACATCGCTCGAGCTGAAGAGATTAGAAGCAAAGTGGTTAAAAAACTCAAGGGCAAAGTAATATCTGAAAAGGCCATTAAAATGCTTGAGAGCTATAGATGATAAAAAGGCTGGATCTTTTTCTAGATAAGAGCGCGTTTGCCATAATGGCGCTCTCTCTTTTCTTTATGCTTTTCCTACCACTGTTCAATATTGTCGCACGCTGGTTTGGTCAATCAATTTTATGGATTGACCCTTTAGTGAGACACCTGGTTTTTCTTAGCGCATTCATGGGAGGCGTCCTTGCAACAGGTAAGGGCAATCACATCAAATTAGATTTAGTCTCAAGAGCACTGGAAGGACTTCATAAGAAAAGACTCAAAAAAATAGTAGATACTTTGGCGGCCCTGGCCTCTATTGTTGCATGTTACTTCTTATTTGTAGCTGGCAGAGACTTTGCCTTGGTAGAGTTTGAGTATGGTAAAGAGGCCTTTCTAGGGATTCATAGTGGCTTTTTAGTTTCTATCATTCCTTTTGGGTTTTGCTTTATAGCTCTGCGCTTTTTCACAGTGACTTTTAAAGAATTAGGAAAGGAAAGCTAGGTGGCAAGTGTAGGTTATTCCATTATTGCAGTGCTTGCCGGACTTGGAACTCCGATCTTTGTCGTAATGTCCTTATTTGCGATGCTGGCGTTTCATATGGCCGATATAGAAATATCTGCTGTGGCGATTGAAATCTACCGGATGGCACAAGCTCCTACGCTTCTAACTATTCCACTGTTCACCTTTGCAGGTTATCTGCTTGCTGAATCAAAATCACCTCAAAGACTTTTGAAGCTCGCCGAAGCAATTTTAGGCTGGCTGCCGGGTGGAGTGGCAATTGTATCTTTGTGTGTTTGCGCATTTTTTACGGCCTTTACAGGTGCTAGTGGAGTGACAATTATAGCCCTTGGCGGACTTATCTATCCAATGCTCAAAAAGGAAAGGTATAGTGAAGACTTCTCTCTAGGGCTTATTACCACTTCGGGAAGCCTTGGACTCTTATTCCCACCAAGCTTGCCAATTATTCTCTACGGGATTGTTGCAAAGGTAGATATTAACGAGCTCTTTCTAGCGGGAATCATTCCTGGGGTCTTACTTGTTGTAATACTCGCAGGATGGTCTGCCTTTAATGGCCGCAAAAGTGGCGAGTCGATTAGAATCCCATTTAGTTTTTCAAATGCATTGAGTGCCGTAAAAGGCGCGAGATATGAGCTGCCACTGCCTTTTATTGTCCTAGGGGGAATCTATGGCGGTTTTATCACTGTTACAGAAGCGGCCGCGATTACAGCTCTATACGCTCTTTTAATGGTTTGTTTTTTATATAGAGACGTGAACGTCACAAAAGATCTTCCTAAGATCGTTAAAGATAGCATGACCCTTGTTGGGGCGATACTTCTCATTCTTGCTTGTGCCTTAGGGCTCACAAATTATTTGGTGGACGAAGAAGTGCCGATGAAGATTTTGGCATATATGAAAGAGCTTATTCAAAATAAGTGGATGTTTCTTCTGTGCTTAAATGTGTTCTTGTTGATTGTTGGAAGCTTGATGGATATCTTCAGTGCCATTATCGTTGTAGTTCCATTAATTCTTCCTATTGCTCAACAATTTGATGTTCACCCAATCCATCTAGCAATTATCTTTTTGACCAACTTAGAAATTGGCTACATAACCCCTCCTGTAGGGATTAATCTATTTATTTCAAGTTTCCGATTCGAAAAGTCAGTACTGTCTGTATACAAGGCCTCTGCACCATTTCTTCTTTTGTTGCTAGGGGCATTGATGTTAATAACTTATATTCCTTGGTTGAGTCTTGCATGGGTGTGATTTTTAGAAAGTTTATATTGCTAATGTTGATATTGGGACACATCTCTGTGGCCTGGTCCTCGGCGCCATTCATGAATGGTGAGCAAGACTTCTCGCACTACTATGGTCCTAATGAACCAGAATCCTTTAAAGATCCACGCTTTGGGAAAACTGTCTTTTCTGAGAATGTTTGGCAAGAGCAGAGGATGTTTAAATCCTTGGATTTGAAATTGTACTTTTTCAAAGAATTTTTTAAAGACTTAAATACGGCAGAGCTTTGTCCAAATGATGAGTTGTCCAAGAATGCCGACTATATGAGATATTTATATCGTTTGAGTGCTTTGAGTTATCTAAAAGAGCTCTTTAATCAAATGGAGGAGAGCTCTAAGAAAATGAAATTTGGAAAGGTATGTGAGATATCTCTTCCAAAATTACTAAGTCAATGTGGCCCTAACTCTGATGATATGAAGCTTTTTATTAAAAGTGCCAAAGTTCTTTCTAAAAATTTTAGTCCATTCTTGGTTCCGTATGATTTTAAATTTGATGAGTATTACAATTCATGGAGAAAAGATTTAACTTCGAAGAAAGTTGATTCCGCTGCCAAGAAGAGAATTTCCGTTTACTGTGAAGATCATAACTGTTCATCACTATCTAAAAAGAAAATGAAAAAAGCTTTTGAGGATTCATGTAACGAAGACTCTGAGCTATTTGTTAAGATCTGTTCTGAAAAAGACAAGCTCTATGGTATTTCCTCCGTAGAGCAGCTTTATCATGCAATTAGTTCATCTGATGTCATGAAGGTCCTAAATGAGCAAGGCAATGCAAGAGGATGTCTTGCTAGATATACAAGTGTGATGAAAGACAAAGAGCTAGAAGTTGCACCAATACAAAAAGTCTTTCCTCTTATTTATGAAGATCTAAAGCGTAATAAGGGACAGCTTGGTGGAGTGCTATTTGATGCTGGCTCTCTAAAGATGTTTGTAGAAGAGGGACTTGCGGATATTTTTGTTGAGAAAAAAGTTGAAAAAAAGAAGGTGGTTCAGGCCGCTCCAGTTGAAGAGTATGAATTGGGACCTCTTGCCCCTGCACCTTTAAAGCAAATCTTTAAACCTCGCGTGAAGAAAAAGATTGTTAAAGTTGAGGAGAAAAAGGTTGAGAAGAAAGAGGTTATTAAAAGCCACTTTTTAAAATCAGCTGAAGCACTTGTTGAGTTTGATCTAGAAAAAATTGAACTGGATATGCTTAAATTTAAATACGATTATGTCTTCAATTCTAAAATGCATTCATACCTTGAAGGTCAGATGCCTAAGTTCTTTGCAAGAGAAGGCCTTGAAGATATGAAGAAATTTGACTCTCTTGGTACAAAAAAAGGCCCGGTTCCACTTTTGTTCTTAAAGTACTTAATAGAAGAGGGCAAGCATCAAGGACTGTTCAATTTAGTTGAAGTTGTTGGCAACGAATTCTATGTTCGAAACAATATTGATGATGAATCAATTGCATCCAAGGCCGACTATGTGCGGTTGGACTTTTCAGAAAATGGGCAGCCACAATGGCGCCTATCCATTCTTAAAAACAATTAAAGAGATGGTCTTTGCTGATACCAGCCGGCCTTAATTATGGCGCGAGGAGCGGCCGTTTGAGCTGCCTGAAGTCCGGTAGGGGAATCCTCAAAGATTACGCAATTTTCAGCGGCCTCATTAAGATCTCTATAGGCCTTAAGGTATGGCTCAGGATGAGGCTTATTAAGCTCGGTGTCTTCTTTAGTGATGAATAACTCAAAATAAGTATCAATTTCCAACAGCTTAAGAAGTGCCATTGCTGACTCTCTGTCACTTGAGGTTACTAAAGCTAGGCGAATATTTGCAGATTTAAGCTCTTCTAATAAGTTCTTGATTTGAGGTAGAAAAATACTTGAAACGGGAGTCTTATTAAGAAGCTTTAAAAAGGCGTCTAATTTAAACTGCTCTAGGCTTTTATTATCGAATGATTTGAAGCAGTCCCGATCTCTTAGGCGCTCAAAGATGAAGTCATCCGTTTGCCCAAGGCATAGCTCTAAGAGCTCTTCTTTTGTAAGGGTATCAGGGTGGTGCTTTTGAACCAGCTCATATAAGGCCTGAGCGTGAAGGATCTCAGTGTCCATTAAAGTGCCATCCATATCGAAAAGGCATGCCTTAGGAGTGGCGTGAAGACCAAAAATATCAGTAATAGCGGGTACATGCTTAAATAAATGCATAAATTGCCTAACCTTTATTGCGCCCTGCGTTTTTTGTTACAATTATTCTGTAGCATTATAGAGGGAAAAATGAAAGTTAATTCAGCGCAACATGACAATACTACAAAACCTGCGGCCAAGAAAAAGCCCACTCCAGAGGAGATTAAGGCAAAAGTTCAGGCCAAGTTTGGTATCGAGATAGGCAAACCAAAGAAGAAGGAGCCTGATACTGTTGTTTCCATTGATAAAAAGGGTGAAAAAACGGTCTCAAAAGAAGGCTTTGGGGATGTTAAGAATAACGATCCTAATGCTGAGGTTACCCAAGAGAAATTGCGTGCAATCCTCAAGACCGGTGCTTTTGCTTTTAATGATAAGGAGCGTAAGGCATTGAATCAGATCCTTAACTAAGTCTTGTTCTTTACAGGGCTTTAATGTATTTATTAGCCCATGAACGACAAAAATAATCTCCTAGCAAAAATCATTTACGAATCCCGATCCTATAAAAGTTTTGAAGATATTGAGAAGTTGGTAGAAACAGGCCTAGACCTGTCTAATATACCTGTCCAACCTCTTTATGTTTCATTACTTTCAGCTCCAAGCGAGCAGGTCGCAACAATCCTTCCAAAGCTTTCAAAAGACCAAAGACAGGCTCTTCTTGACTTAGACCTTTGGAATAAAGATGCGGTTGATGTGTTCTCTTTTGAGTACTGGGTAGAAGTATATTCAAAAACGAGAGAGGACGAGCTTATAAAAGAGTTTGTTCATAGTGAGGACTTTCTTCTTTATTTAAAGTCGCGTGTAAATATTCACACTTTTGATGTTGAAGATCCTCAATATCCAGACCATGACAACTACTTTTTAACTGACGATATGCTTTTATTGATTGAGTACAATCAAGACTATGCCTATGCAAGTGAACTAAAGTATTTTGTTAGACACTTGTATGATTCCTTAGGAGTTGAGAATGCCTACAGCATGCTCTTTAAGCTTATTAATGAGTCGTTCTCCTATCTTCAAGAGACAGAGTACACAAATAAAAAAGAAAGACTCAGAGAGTTTGGCTTTGTTGATTATTACGACGCACGTGAGAGTTTGCACCCATTCTTAAGTATCAAAGGCATTGATCGCTTTATTGATAGCAAGACAAAAGTGGAAACAAGAGTTGATGACACTGCTGCTAACCAAAGCCTACATTCCTCGGCCCTTGTGCAGTTTGAAAAAGAGATGGAAAACATTCTTGCTGAACTTTCAAAGGTTGAATCTGATAAAAGAAAACAGTATCTACATTTCAATTTTGTAAGACTTATAAATGCAAGCATCACTCTTCGCGATGCCCTTCGTGGCGGAAGTGTTGAGATTGGCAAAATTGGCAAAAGCGTTAAAGCAGCGTTGGAGTTGGGACTTCAGTATTGTAAAACTAAGCGTGAACTTAAAGAGTCTGAGTCTATCTTTGATTATCTTGATTTCACTGAAGTTTATAAAGTAGGTAACTCCCTTTGGAGTCTAAATCAAAGCAAGCTAAAGAAAGCGCTTTCTAAAACACCTTTCACTGAAGATGCTCATGAATACTTTGTGGGAGCTTGGTGGAATACTTTTCTTGAGCAGTCTTTTGAAGACGTGCCAAAAGTAAAAACTTTCGGTGCTGGCAAGCATGCAATGGCCATTGCTGATTTGAATACGTACGATTATTGGAAAACGCAAGTTAACTCTTTTAAATCTTTGGCACCGTTTATTGCGACTTTTTATACAACATTTAATGAATTGAGATCTGATTCTAAACTCAATGACCAATTCTATTTAAACTATCAAGTTGAAGATATCGACTTTGAAGCTTTGATCTTATCAAGCTTTATCAATTTTTCTCTTGGTAACTTTGAGAAAGATAAGACCAATAAAATGGGTCTTGCAATTGGTGAACTAAAGGCATTTCTAAAACAACACTTTGTCATGAACCAAGGCGAATATCAACTTAAGCCGATGGATGATGAAGTTCTAGCTAAAGCATTAGGTGAGTTTAAAGAGTCTTTTGGATTCTTTGAAGTTGATGGCTTTGAGCAATACCTTTATGCGCTTGTTTATGAGCACTTAAGTGGTTATGAGTTTGATACTCTAGAGGAAGAAGACTTCGCCCACGTTGGTGGTCCAGTTCTTCTAAATTCACTTTCAAAAAACTAAACAAACAATCAAGGTCTCTCTAGTTAACTCTAGAGAGACATTTCTTTTCTCTTTTTAATCCTCATATATAAATTCACAAAAATCTCTTACAACTTTGCCCCCGAACGTATGAAAGCATGTAATAAGTTCATGGTTCACAAAGTAAGCATGTAACTCTTACCGGTATGTGCTCATTTACGAACTCCTTTGCGCTCAAAACCATTGAGAGTGATCCATATTGGCCGTAAGGTAGCTTCAGATCAAAACATACAACGATTTGATTTTGGAGAAACAATGAGTTTAACAATTTTTAGCTATAACGATCCAGCACTATATTTAAGAGATGCTTGGAATACGAAGAGAGTTTTTAACAAAAACTTTACCGTCAGAGCATGGGCCAAGCAGCTTGGTTTTTCTAGTTACGGAAGTTTTTATCAAATCATTCAAGGTAAGAGACCACTGCCCAAAAAATATGTTCGTCCTATTTCAGACAGCTTAAAGTTGGCACCTAAAGAGTCTTTGTATTTAGAAACTTTGATCGATTACACACGAGCAAAAACAATGGAGTCTAAGTCTCACTATCAGGAACGCTTACAAGATTTAGCACCAGGTGAAAAACTTAGCTTTTATGAAGTTGAAGCGTTTCACTGCCTAAAGAATCCACTGAATGGAGCTATCGTTGAGCTAACAAATCTTAAGGACTTTGTATGTGAGGCCTTCTGGATCAAAGAGCGCTTAACAATTAAAGCAAGTGTTAAGGAAATACAAAAAGCTATGGATATGCTCTTTGATTTGGGACTTTTAAAGCATGATGAAAATGGAAAGGTTAAACAAGCACATAAGCTTCTACATACGAAGCAAGATGTAAAAAATGAGGCCTTACAAGAATACCATAAGAACGTTTTAAGTCTTGCGGCAGATCAAATATCTAAGCAAGAAGTGGAAGACAGAGAGTACAACGCGACTGCGATGGGGATCAAGAAAAGTGATCTTCCAAAAATTAAAGAAGAAATGAGAGCGTTTTTAAACGACATGATTAGTAAGTATGAATCCGCACCTGACGAGGCGTGTGAAATATATCAATTAGGAACACAATTTTTTGCATTAACAAATAATAAGGAGAAACTGCAATGAAAAAACTAATTTTAGGATCATTACTGACATCAACTATGACAATGGCCGCTGCAACTGGTGGTGGAAATGGAGGCGACGTAATTAAATGTTCTGTAAACGGTCAAAGCGTTTATAGAACTTTAGACTCAGTAGTTATGGAGTCTCAGCCATTTTTTGAGAAAGTAGAAGAAAGAAACTCTGAGACATCAATGAGACAAATTGTTGAAAAATTAAAAAATACTTTGCCATTAATGGGCAAAAGGCTTGCGACCTTTAAAGAAACATTTGATAAGAAAGCAAACGACGATAGAAGCATTTTTTGGATCGACGCCAAACTTTACGATGTACAAGATGAAAACTTGTATATTCGTATTCCTGAAAATTGTGATGAAAAACTTCTTCAAGCGGTAAACCTGGTGAAGAGTCCTTTCAAGCGTTATTATTTTGACTCCGAAGTTCTGGGACTAATCGAGAAGGAAGGGGATGAGTTATCATGGCTTATCGTTCACGAGTGGCTTAGAGACTTTATCGATGATTCAGATGTTATCAGAATCGTGAACGCATATATCCACTCTCAAGATTTTTTAGATGCTAGTGATATTGAAGTTGATGAGACTCTTGGAAGACTTGGCATCACTTCAGGGCGTGGAAAGACTGTGTCGGAGCTGGAAAGCACAGTCAGTAAGTTAAGATCAGGGCTTCCAACTATTCAAGAAAGAATAGCTGAAGTTCACTCTAGGCTTGATTTCGCACAGGATAAAAATCAAAAGGCAAAGATAAAAGTGTGGGATGGACTCGACATAATTGATTTAATGTTTCTAAGAAATACTACTATCAGCATTGCTATTTACACTTCAGAGTTTAAGACGATTGAACTTGAAATTGAACAGGTGCTTAAAAGATGGGAACACTATCTAGATTAGTAAAAGCAATTTATAGCGCCCTAATATTGGGCGCTTTTGTTTTCAGGAGCTAAAAAGACCTCTGAAAATCTCTTCGAGGGACTTCATCATAGGGGAGTCCTTTTGATATAGTCTGGTCATGAGTTTTGCATTTGTTGTTGATATTTCTTTATTAATTTCCTTATTTAGCTTTGTAAATGAATCGAAGTTTTTAATTAAATAACTTTTCTCTTCTAAAACATTTAATTGCTTATCTAGCCTTCTAGATTCAAGCTCCAAAAAGCCAAACATTTCAAAACCGTCTCTTTTATTTTGATTCCCGCCTTTTACAGCTCGTCTAAGGTTGCTGTCTCCATCAATAAAATCTCTAAAGCCTGCTAGCTCATCATCTTCTTTTTTACTCATTACTTTCCTTCAAGTTCGTGGAGAACATTATTTAAAAAATTCAGATATGTTTGTTTCTTGTGAAGCATCTTGTGTTTTTTGGCATAAGCACCCAGGGTGGAGCGTACTTCCTCAATGTTAACGTTATCAAGACTGTTTTGTTTTAATGACACTTTTGCCATGAGGGTGTTTTCTTTCATATTTAGTGGTCTATTTTTTCTTCTATAAAAGATCGGCAAATCATTTGGACTCGGGAACAAGTCTAAGCTTGGGTGCTGAGAAATGTTAGTAATGATATACAAAGGGTAGGGAAAGTCCCTGACAGAGGTTTGGTCCATAAATAAATCTACAAAGACCAGTGCTTCATGCTCTAGCTCTCTAGCAGGCCTTATGTCCACTACAACTGGCTGTTTCCCAATTCCAGCATTTGCAAGCTTTGCCCAAATGGCGGCCTTCTTTGGCTCGTGGATCTCTAAGGTCTTATATAATGGCAAAGGCATATTTGTTCCTATTTACGGTATTTGTTTACTTTTAAATTATAGTTAAAATAGGGACTGAGGTAAAACGATGGAAGAAAAACTCACATTTACCAGAGTCCCTGACTCGGTTTACTGGCTCTGCACCGCAGGCCTTCAGCAGTCTCGGGCAAGTTTCACTACGATTGTGGATTATTTGCAAAATGATCCTTTCCTTAATCTGTGGATGAAAAAAACTATTCTTCAGGGCAAAGGAACCACTGCACTTGAGGCAAGTTTAGCAGGGCGTGGGATCAAAGGGCTTAGAGATAGAGTAAGTGAGTTATATTTATCGAGATTAGAATCTGGTAGTTTCTCACATGAGGTTGAACTCGATCACACGCTTGATATTCAGGACTTTGAGAGAAGATTTGAACGATTCTCTACTTTGGGTAATTTTAGAGGTTTTTTGTTAGGGATGTACCTTAAGATGAAAGACCTTGAGAGTGAGACTCTTCACAATCAAATCACAAGCTTTATGGCAATTTCTCCAGAGGTTGATGAGATTCTTCTCGCTGCCCAAGCAAAAGTTCCAAGGCTCGACTGGACGATTCTTATCCTATCTTCGTTATTAAAGTTTTGGGAAAAGTCTGAACTGATAGATGTTGCAAAACATGGAGAAAAGGCGGTTGTTCAAAAAGTGCTAGGGTTGTCTGATAAAGATAAGATGGTCTTTTTTAATGATGTCGCCGCATATGCTCACGCTATAGATGAAAAGGATTTCTTCCTTTATCAAAAGGTTTAAATGAACGCGAACAATGAAGTATGGAAGCTACTTGAAGAGCTTTCATCAAAATCTGGAATTTCTGAAGTCATCATTAACAATGTGGATAATGTCTATATTGAAAGGGAAGGCGAGCTTATAAGGCTTAATGCAAAGTTCTCACCTGAGGATATCGTTTCCTTCTGCAAAGAAGTTGCCCAGTTTAATAAAAGACAATTTAATAGAGAGCATCCTATCCTAGATGGACTACTTCCAGATGGTAGTCGAATAAATATCATCTCTTCTGTGTACACAACTTCAAGTCCTGCCATAACGATTAGAAAGTATCTGACCAATCTGACAAGTTTTGATCAATCACCAGGCCTATTTGGGTTAAGTCCAAAGTGGATTACGTTTTTAAAAGCTTTGGTCTCTTCCAAGCAAAACATTATTATCTCTGGTGGTACTGGCAATGGGAAAACGACTTTTTTAAACATGTTAATGCAAGAGGTTTCCCCAACGGAGAGAGTTGTGACGATTGAGGATACTAAAGAGTTGCAATTTAAAGTTCCAAATACTGTAAGGCTTATCACTAGAAATGCTGCAAGCTCTATAGAGACACCGCTTGGGACCAGGGAGTTACTTAAAAATACCCTGAGAATGCGTCCAGATAGAATCATTATTGGGGAAGTAAGAGGCGAGGAGGCCTTTGATCTTCTTCAGGCCATGAATACAGGACATCAAGGCTCAATGTGTACCATACATGCTAATTCTCCAGCAGAGTCCTTAAGTAGACTTGAGAATTTATTTTTATTTTCAGGCTATGATGTTCCGCTAAAAGCTGTGAGGGCGCAGATGTGTTCAGCAATTGATTTTATAATTCAATTGGACAAGGACAAAGATGGAAAGAGAATCGTTAGAAAGATAACTGAAATTTCAAATATGGAGAGTGACAATATTCTTCTTCAAGATATTGCCGTAAATAAAGACGGCCAGGCCGCCTTTACAGGCCTTGTACCCATTAGGGTAAAAGAATTGATGAACTACGGCCTAAACACTGATTTTTTTATTGAAATATAGGTGTCTTGAAAAACCAAGACTTACTTTCCCGCGCTCATTCGTCTGAATGATCACATCTTGATCAACAAGTTTCTTTCTTAGGTTGCAAATATGCACGTCAAGCTTGTTGGTTGTCTTTTTGCCATGGCCCCAAATAAAACTTTGAAGATCTTCTCTTGAAAGCTCTGTTAGTGGTGCTTGAGCAATGTATTCGATGATTTGAAATTCTTTCTTTGTGAAGTTGGCCGGGTCAATGTGCTTAAGCCATTTTTGACCATTGTTTCTTACAACCATTTCGTAGTTTGCAAAAGTGTAAACTAGGTGTGTTTTAAGTAGTAAGTGATCGGCCGTATTGATGAAAATATGGCTGAAGTCAAAGTTGTAACACAAGTTTATGATCTCTTGATCTTCTTCTTCAAGCAGGAATGCTGTCGGAAGATTGCAAGCGGTCAACTCAAAGGTAGAAAACATGTCTTTAAGTTTTTGCTTGTTGTTTCCACAAACTAGTAAAACGCAGTTTCCTTCTTTTAAGAGTTTGTAGTCAATTTGATTTAAAGATTCGATGTTCACTCTTTCCCAATCTTGATTGGAGAAGAGGGAGTCTAGATTCATAAAACCGGCATTAAGTGTATATATTATTCTTTTCATCATGAATAAATACTAGAACAACTAATTACGGTATCACAACAGCTAATCTTTTCTTTAGGAAGTATTTAGCTTTTATCACTGAGCGTTATGTTAAGAAGCACTTAATAAAGCGCTTTGTGGGGTTTAGTTTAAATGGAATAAATTCTGAAATGTATTTGTTGAAGGCCTGTGGATGGCTTGTAGGTAGTCGTTTAGACGCTTTTTGTTTTAATTTTTTTTACTAGAAGTGAAAGTCATTTATTACGTGCCCTTTTAAAGGGCACGTACATAATTTATTAATAAAGATAGTTGTTATGGATAAATTCTACTGCTTTTTGAACATTTCCTTGAGGTGTGTGTTGAAGAACCCCATGGCCTAGGCCCATAATCCAGCGGCTCATGTCTGCCCCAGAAGCCAATACTTCTTCAAAGTTTTCTTTTAATAGTTCTTCGCATTTTTCCCAAGGAAGGTGCAACCAACAAGGGTCAAAGTTACCTTGAACATAGTAGTCACTTCCAAATTCCTTTAGTACTTCACCAAAGTTGTGGCGCCAGTCAACACCAATAACGTCAATGTTCTCGTCTTGGATCGCTCTTAGGTGCTCTTTGTGCGTATTTCTTGAGTAATAGATGATTTTTTTATCTGGGTAAGACTTTTTAAATTCACTGGTAAGAAATTTAAGCTTTGGTAGCACTATTCTAGTGAAGTCTTTGACCGTGAGTTCACCCACAGCTGTGTCAAAGATACACATTGCATCGGCTCCGCCTTCGGCCTGCATTTTCATCTCTTCAAGCACATTTGGAAGAAGAAGTTCACAAAAACTCTCAAAACGTCCGTCGTAAAGGCCTGTTTTTGAAGAAACAAGGCTTCCAGCGTGTGCGCCTTCAACTGCATAAGCATAAAGAGTGAAAGGAGCTCCAACAAAGCCAAGTAGTGTTTTGTCTTCAGGAAGAGTTTTCTTCAATAGGGTACAAGCATCTTTTTGAAAGCCGTAATAATCTCTTGAGAAGCCGTCTTGTTTAAGTCTTTTTAGATCTTCCATCTTGGAGATAGTAAGGCTTAATTTAGGACCTGGGTTGTATACTAGGCCTGTTCCCAATTGCTCTAGAGGGAACAGTAGGTCTGAAAATAAAATAGCAGCATCAAAGTCAAATTCCCTAATTGGGCCCATTGTTGTTTCACAAGCAAGCTCAGGAGTTTTACAAAGCTCCATGAAATCATGGCTCTTTTTAAGGTTTTGGTAATGATCGTGATATCTACCGGCCTGTCTCATGAACCAAACTGGTACGCGAGTTTTTCCGTCTTGTTGTTTTCTGTTCTCAAAAATGTCATTCATCGTTTTGGCCTTTTATTTCTAATTTATATCCAATTCCTCTAACACTTGAAATCTTGGCAGCGTCCTCTTTAGAACTCTCAAGCCACTTTCTAAGTTTTACTATGTAATTATCCACTGTCCTGTTTGAAGGGAAGCTGTTCTCTCCCCAAACGTCTTCTATAATGTCGTCTCTGGAAACTACTTGGTTCGCTCTTTGATAAAGCATCTTTAGAATTGCTTGTTCTTTTTGACCAAGTGGTATGATGGCGCCATCTCCGTCTAGAAGTTCAAATCTTCTAAACCATACTTTTAAATCACCAATGGATATTTCCTCTGAGAGGGTGTCGAGATCTGCACGGCTATTGAGAATTCTCTCAAGGCGAAGGGTGAGCTCTCTTAGATCAAATGGTTTTGTAATGTAGTCTTCCGCACCCATTTGAAGTCCTTCAAACTTAGTCTCAGGGTCATTTTGTGCAGATAAAAATAAAAGAACAAAGTCCTTTCTTTGTGACCTGAACTCTCTGGCAAGATCAAGACCGTCACCATCTGGCAGGCCTATGTCCATTAGCACTACTTGTGGGTGAAAGTTATTCATTGAAAAGAATGTGCGTGCTTGAGAAGCGTCTCTTGCAAGTCGAATGTCGAAGCCTTTGCTCTCTAAATACTCAGATAGAGTGTCAGCAAGATTGACTTCATCTTCCACAACGAGAAGTTGAATGTTTTCAAAGCTACTCAAGGTCTTCGCCCCTTTTAAATTTCAATTCAAAGATAAGTCTTTGATCATTCTTTATCACGAAACTACCACCCTGTCTGCGAGAGAGCTTCTTGATTAAAAATAACCCAATTCCTGAGCCTTTAGGGGAGTCGTGCTTGAAAAAGAGTTTTCCCAAACTTTTGGTGTCGCCTGGGAACTTCACACCATGATCATCATACTTAATAGATACTGTTTCTGAATTGGCATCTATAGATATCTCTACGTGTTTATTTTCTTGTTTATTATGACGGTCAGTGTTTTCGAAAAGGTTCTTAAAAATAATACTTAAAGCTGTCTGATCGCCCATGATCACTGGGTTATCAATCTTAGAATTGATTGCGGTGTCTAGGTGAGGGTGTTTCTTGGCCTGACTTGCGATAAGTGGGATTAATGAAACCGGGGAAAATGCAAGGTTGCCACCTCTTTGGGCCCTAGAAAGTTGAAGGTGTTTGTCGATTTCTCCTTCGAGTCTTACTACATCTTCCTGGAGTCTTTTACCGTATCTTTCTATTTTTTCTTTTTTACTATCTTCAATATTTAGGCCTTCAATTGTTTCTGAGAGAACCTGTGCTTGAAGACGCATACTAGCGAGTGGGGTCTTTAATTCGTGTGTGAGAGTTGAATAAAAAATCTGAAGTGAGCGTGTTTTTTTATGATCTTGCCAAAATACCCATCCAAGAGCACACCCCAATGCAACTGTTAAGACGAAGAAGCTTAGCCCTTCCCATTGGACCATTAACGCCAAATTTGCTGGAATTACGGTGGCGTCAACACCCTCTAAATAAGTTGCTAGTTTAAAAACTAAGAACAGCCACCATGCACCAAGTACAAAGATAAACAATACCGCCAGGCCTAGCAGTATATAAAACCAGTTTTTAGTTTTGGCTAACTCCATAGCCTTTTCTTTAACTCTTCTTGTACTGCTTGATCGTGGGCGGCACTTACAAATCCAATCTCGTATCCATTAGGGGATAGATAAATGCCTTTTTCCAAACATACTTTGAATAGTTCGTTGAATCTTTCAAGTAGGTTCGCTGGGATTTGGTTTGCGGCCTTAGGTGCCTTTGCAGGAACTGGCCAAAACAAAGACTTGTATTGAACAATCTCGTAGTCTTCAAAACCGTTTTGAGACATCCAGTCTTTAAAGATTTCGACAATTGCTTGCGCATTTTGGTTTAGTTTTTCGTAGAAGTTGTCATCAAGTTGCTTAAGTGTTGCAAGTCCTGCAACCATTGCAACAGGGTTGGCACTTAGTGTACCTGCTTGATAAACACCACCAACTGGAGCAAGTAGCTCCATAATATCTTTTTTGCCGGCAACTGCTCCAACTGGGAAGCCGCCACCAATTACTTTTCCATATGTCACTATGTCTGGAGTTATTCCTGTATCTTGTGCCATACCACCAAATGATGTTCTAAAGCCTGAGATAACTTCGTCAAAAACGAGAAGAGCACCACTTTCATTACAAATTTCACGAAGACCTTTAAGGTACTCGATTGTCTGAGGAAGAAGTCCATTGTTCGCTGGTAGAGGTTCGATAAAGATTGCAGCGATGTCAGGGTTGGCCTTTACTACTTCTCTTACTTCTTCAAGGTTGCCTAGTTCGCAAACTAAAGTATCTTGAGCTGTAGATGGTGTTACACCTTTTGAAGATGCTTCGACCTCGCCAGCAAGGCCAGAACCTGCCTTAATAAGCATTTGGTCCATATGTCCATGATAGCAGCCGTTGAATTTAATGATCTTGTTTCTGCCTGTAGCACCTCTGGCCAGACGAATTGCTGTCATTACAGCCTCTGTTCCAGAGTTCATGAAACGAATCTGTTCGATATGATCGATTCTATCTACAATGTATTGAGCAAGTTCTAATGAGTATTTTTCAGCAGCTCCAAAGCTCCACCCATTCTCAAGAGCGGCCTTTGCCTTCTCTAGAACATCTTGGTTTTTATGACCTAAGATTAAGGGCCCAAAGCTCATGCAGAAATCGATGTATTCGTTATTTTCCTCATCTGTGATAAAAGCACCTTGTGCTCTATTCATAAAACGGGGAGTCGTGTGTAGTCCTTTAAAACTTCTTACTGGAGAATGGACACCACCTGGAGTGTACTTTTTGGCTTGTTCAAATAATTGATCAGAGTTCATGCATTTTCCTTTGTATCCACTAAGTCTTTAAATGTGCCCATGTCAGCGATAGGTAGAACATCAATATTGTTGTTTTTAAAACTGTCATATGTCTTACCAAGCCCACATGCGTGGATCTTATTTTTTATTTCTGGAAATCTTTTAACATATTCAGTGTATTGATAAAAACTTCCCCAATAGAAAACTTCGTAACCGGTCAAGTCAATATCGGCCTGCTCATTTAGCTTTCTGGTGTAACAGCCAATAACTTCTCCGACGGGACTTTGAGCGTTATCGTGAGAGAGCGTTTTCCAGTCATCATTTGTTAGCATCATCTGGATGGCCTTGGAGGAGGAAAGGGACAGAACTTCTTCATGGCCAAAGCTATCCGCACTCCCATTTACCCAGTGACCAGCGTCAGCAAGTTTTTTATGTGTTCTAGAACCTGCCGCCCAAATAGTTGCAGGTGAGCAACCCTCTAGGTGATCTATACAATATTGAGACGTAACAAATAAGTTGTTGTTTTGTGGAATCCCTACCTCTAGAGGTGTTTGAGTCACAAGTTTGTCAAAGCGACCAATCGCCAAGAAGGTCTTTTTACCTTTGATTTTATCAAGGTTTTGTCCTTCTACTTCAACTTTGTCGATTATTTGATCCTTATGAGTTCCCTTGTGGATATGAATAAAAAGATCTTTATGTTTTTTAACGTGAATACCCACGGCCAAGTGACAGCCGCCGCCGTATCCTACAAATGCTGTACGTTCACGTTTTACAGCTTCCACTGTGTCAGGACAGTGAATTGAGTTTAAAACAGTTTGAATTTCATCAAGCTTTGGTGATTTGTCATGTACTTCAACTGCAAGAGCACCTTGAGAAGCAGAAGATGGAAATGTCTTTTGTGGCATTACCAAAAATGTAAGATCTTTTAAAAGCTCTTTTAAAATTTCTGCAGAGTCTTTTTTGTTTGCTAGTCTTTCAAGACCTGCAAGTGCTAAAACAATTGCATCGTAGTCACCGTCAACAAGCTTCTGAATTCTTGTATTTACATTCCCACGAAGCATTTTACATTCTACTTTCAGGTCTTTGGATGCTTTTGGTAGAAAAGGCTTCAGACTTCTTTCAACATTAGTAATTCTTCTAGGGGAGCTTGTTCCTACAATGAATTTATCTTTGGTCTTGATCTGAGATATCGTTTCTTTCTTTATTAAAAGTATGTCATGGGCAAAACGTCTTTCACCTACGGCCGCTAGCCTAAGTCCCTCAGGTCGTTCAGAGCCTAAGTCTTTATAGGAGTGAACGACAAGGTCAATCTCGTCATTCAATAAAGCGGCATCCAATTCTTTTGTGAAAAAGTCTTTTCCGTCCAATTGCCATAGAGGCTTTTCAGTTTTCTGATCCCCTTCGGTTTTAATCTTTCTGAGATCAAAACTGGCGTTGGTTTTGCTTTCAATTTCTTCTTTTAGCAATGTGCATTGAGTGACGGCCAAAAGGCTGCCACGAGTTCCGATAAGATAATTTTGATTAGACATAAGCGATCTTAGTTTTGTTGGCGACAGGGCTTTTTAGAATTTTGGTTTGCAACTTAGTCTCAAGTAATTGATGACGTCTAGTAGCAATACCTTCCATTGCAATCTTGGCCTTTTTTATTTGTTGTTTCTTTCTTGATTCATGAATTGCACCTTCTTTGAAGATGTCCTGAAGATGCATTATACCTTCTTCCATTCCAAACTCTGTCTCAAGAATTGAAGGGGAGCCTAGGTCGATAAATAGCTTTGATTCAAATCTATTTGCCCAATCGACGAAGAAGTCATTTTCAAAAAGTGTACCGTCAAATCCGATAGAATTGACGATAAATGGATACTTTCCAACTTCTTCAAGATTGATCCAATCAATTGACTCTACGCTATGTTCAGCTTTTAGCTCTCTTAAGCGCTCTTGATTTCTGGCACAGATGATTACACGAGCTTTCTTTTTAAACTGGTTAATAAGGTCTTCTGCCAATTGACCTGAGCCCAAGATTAAAACTTCCTGTGCGTTTCTTTGACGAACCATCTGTCTTCGAGCAATAGAGGCATAAGTTTTTTGGCTAAGGCCAAGGAGATATTTCGAGCGAATTGTCTTCGCATCTCTAAATAGCTTTTCAATAATAAGTAGTAGGCTAGTATTTATGTCATTATTAGCCGTGTAGTCTTTGTAGGCCGTCTTAAATTGACCTACAATCTCATTTTCACCAACAAGTTGGCTTTTGAGACCACAAATAACTTCTAAAAGGTAAGAATAAGCATTTTTACCCTTTAAAGAGAGTTTTGCCCCTTCTGACCATGCCGAACATGGGTCATTTGAAA
>JAGSHJ010000272.1 GCA_023954595.1 Bacteriovoracaceae bacterium
CATCCAAACTTTAAAATCGCACAACTTATGTTCGCTTATAATTACCAAGCCTTCCAAGACGGTTCACAAAGTATTTTTAACTCCTCAGTTACTAATGCGACCTATGCAAAACTATTTGCAAACTACACAAGTGACGCTTGGACTTGGAGACTTGCTTTTGTCATGGCAACTGCAGGCGAAGCGGCCTCAAATGGAGATGACTTTTACAACCACGAAACTAAAAGCTACAACCCAGCCACTGCAGATCAGGAAGATGATCTAGGAATGGAAATTGATGTTGCTTTTGACTACCAGTGGAATCCAAACATCGTAGTAACCGGCTACCTTGCACATTGGCAAGTTGGAGATTACTACGGCTTCACCAACTCCGGCGACGGAATTGAGACAAGTGACGTAACTGCAAGCGGCCTTAAGCTTGCAATGGAATTCTAAAGACCGAAAGAAAAGCTAGTTGGCACTCCAGAGCTTGGGGTGCCATTATACATATTTGAAGTAGCCCCATTCCACATAGATCCCCCAGACATTGCTGTAGGTGAAAAGCTAAAAGATCCACCAGGTAGAGATTGCTGTTGTCCGTAGTAAGACATCGCAGGATTCATGTAACTTGTATAAGGGTTACTATTCATTCCGTAATTTGAGTTCATTCCATAATTCATGCCGTAACTTGAATTCATGCCGTAACTTGAATTCATTCCGTAACTAGGGTTCATTCCGTAACTAGGGTTCATTCCGTAACTAGGGTTCATTCCCAAACCGGCATTTAACCCAAAGTTTAATCCCATTCCTGAGTTCATACCTATAGTGTAGTTTGGCACTGAAGAACTTTGCATTAACGCGTAGTTTGGTGTTCCAGTTAGTCCGTTATATTGATTAAACTGATTTGAATTATTCATTTGAGCAGCTTGAGTTTGTTGGAATTGCATTTGTTTCTGCATCATGGCCAACTGTTGGCTGTACTGATTATTCACCTGAGCTTGGTTTGATGTCGAGTTAGTGCTTGTAGGCGTAAAAGTAAATGAGCCTCTATTTGAAGAACTTGCAGTACTTCTAGAAGAGCTATTAACAACCTTAGAAGAAGCGTCATTCCAATCAGCAATCATTCTGTTGTACTTTGCTTCCACCTGCTGTCTTTCTTTTAGGAGTGCATCAATTTGTTTATTACAAGCAATAAGTTTTGCTCTGGCCTCTTCAACACATGCCTGTTGGTTGATCCAGTACTTTTGGCTTTTTTCCATAGAGCACATAGTTTGTACTTTAATCTGTGCTTCCATCATACTCTGACGATAAGTAGAAATTTTTCTATCGATATCAGATAGAATTGTCTGCTTAGTGTTCTCGTATCTTGCAGCATAGTTTACATCCGGGTTGGATGCGACCTGGCTTATGCGATTGAGAACTTCTCTTTTATCTTTAATTTTGGCCTGCACCTTTTTGTCTAAAACAGACGCACTGGCATATCTTTTTTCATTTTTGTATTTTGGATTATCTTTATAATGACTTTCATAGAAATCATTTGAGTAGCGTCCATAATTAAATGCAGTAAGTTGAACTTCATAAAGATCTAAGACAGTTCCATTCCAAGTTTTATCCTCAAGAGGTGCACCGGATTTTGCGTCAGTCATCTTCTTATAATCAGCCTGTGTTAGGTATGGATCTCGGGCCATAGATACAAGCTTTGAGGCCGTTTCATCCATTTCTTTTTTAAGGATCTTTTTTAGCTCTGAAGAGTCTTTACCCAATAGGGCCTTGGCCTTGTTCGGTCCAAAAATACTCTTTAGTATGTCTTCTTTTTGGCTATGCCCTGGATTAGCATATAACCTTTGCATTTGTGCCAGATCTGTCTTTATAGGCTTAATCACATACTCAAGAAAGTCTGAAGTAACTTCTTTAAATTGTGCCTTATCAACATCTTCTAAAGACTCTGACTCTTGAACAATTTCATGTAAAGCCTTCACTTCTTTAAGGATTAGCTCATTTCTAATATCTATAAGAGCTGTCTGGAATGGAGCTAGTTCATCAAAGTCTGCAATATGTGAATTTATCAAACGATAATTCCCTGAATTACAAACCTTTTGATACAAGCGCTCTAGTTCAAAACTTTCAATGTCATCAACTGAGTAAGTTTTAAACCCACCCTTTTGCATGTCTTCAAAGTAGTAGCACCCTGGGTAGTTTGGAAGTTTGTTTTCTGAATACTTTCCTACATATCGAGAGCCCTGAAACCCTCTATTGGCATAAACAAGCTCACTGCTTTGAGTAATGTCACGTTCTTCGTGGAGGTACTCTAGAGGTGCAACTTTGTCTTTTACAATTTTTCCATCTTTCATAACTTCCGTTTCTTTAAGGCATTGTACAAACCCTGAGAAGTCTGGTGAGAAAGATCTTTTTTCAGTTTTATTTTTTCCGTTCTTAATGCTTACAACATCATAACTACATTTATTACCATCACAATCACTCGGGCGTCTTACTCCAACTTGGAAAGTATAAAAAGGTGCTTCGTAATCAGGCTTGCTTACAATCGTCTCAAGCATTGCATTACAGTTACCAATCATGACTCCACCGTCTAGAGTTAATGTACCTTCATGGGGATCATGTGCTATATCGAATGACCTATTGGCCATGAGACCTAATAAAAACTTATATGGAATTGTTGTTTGATCTGATTCTTTATTACAGCTTAGGGTTTTATGTGTTCTATTGCCCTTTAACTCTAATGGTTTTTTGGACACAGAGCTTGTGTGAACTCCACTTTCATCTCTTTTAAAATCATCTGCCCATCCACTTTCTTCAAGAATGCCGACTAGGTCTTCAACACCTTCGGAGAATGCTACCTGAGATAATAATAGAGTTAATAGAAACGCTTTCATACTTATCCTTTATAAGAGAACTCAATTCTCTATCGGTCGATAAATATGAAAGCTTTAGCTGATTTTTTGACTCGGCTACAGTGTAAAACTTGGCCTAAGTATTGGTTTTTCTGTTTCGTTTTCCTGAAGAGACTTTTTATACTCAGTGATTCGCTTGATAAAATTGTCCGCTTGGTCGGTGAAGTTTGTTACTTTTTTCATATTAAGAATGTACTCATCGCCATTGAGGTCTTTTAAAAGAACCATTTCAGGAAATTGCATCTCTTTTCCATACAAAATATAGTTAAAGCACTTCGCGTTGATGATTCCATTTTCAGTTTTCAACTCAACTTCCAAAAGTTTGTGATCATCATGGCTGAATCTTGCGAATATTTTGTCAGTTCTTATTTCCCAAAAGAACTCATTACCTTCTTTAACTCTTTTCACAAGAGAAGATGGTGTAAGGAATGGTCTTTTAAATATTTCTTTTAACTTTTCTTGGGCCTCAGGGTTTTCTGGAGCAAGTGGATTTTCCTTATTTTCTTCCTCAGTATCAGTTTTTAAATAATTCATATACTGACCAAGATAGTAGAGCTGTTCTTTATCAATTCTCTCTCTATTGCTCTGAACCCCAACTCCTATATCTTTTAGGAGCTCGACCATTAGATAGCCCTGGTTATTTACAAGACTCAACATCAATGAATAGAAAAACCTTTTTTCTACATCTTCATTTTTGAGTCTAAGGCCAGAAAAACTCACTGCTGGATAATAAGAAACGTCGATCATTTTTGAAGAGGATATCGTTGGCCCAGCATAGTTAACCTGAACCATCTTTGGTCTTTTCTTTTCATTGCCAAAGATAAGCTTATAACTAAACTCATTAGGCAGTGATTTTAAAGTCTCATCACTTGATTGTGCCTCGGTCACCTTTCTTTTAAGTAAAAAGTTTGCAACTACCGTGTTTTGGCCAATCTCTCCATTACTGCCATTTCTAAAAAGTGATTCTACTGTTGGCTTATAAGCAAACGAATTGGCAGTAAAAAGAAGTATACCCATCGCAATAAATTTCATTGCTATCCTTTATATTTATTCAGCTTTTCTCTCATTATATCTAGTGCGTAATCCTTTAATTCAGGATCACGCAACGCGAAGTCCATTGTAGCATTTAAATAGCCCTTAACACTACCTGTATCAAATCTCTCACCTTCAAAAGTATAAGAAAACACATCTCTTCTTCCGGCCAAAACGTTGATCGCATCAGTCAGTTGATACTCACCACCAGCTCCACGAGGGATCTCCTCCAAAATATCAAAAATTTCTTTGCTTAGGATATAACGCCCAGGTGTGGCCAGATTTGTCGGAGCACTCTCAGGTGATGGTTTTTCAACCATTTCAGTCATTCGAAGCGTTCTATCGTCCACTTTCTCACCTGCAACAATTCCATACTTTGCTGTATCTTCCTTTGGAACCTCCATTACTGCTATTACAGAAGCATTGTCTCTTTGTGCAGATACTTCCATTAGCTGCTTTGTCGCAGGTTTATCGGCAACAATAAGGTCATCACCCAGAAGAACAGCAAATCTCTCACCTTCAGAAATTCCAGACTTACCCATTAGCACAGCG
>JAGSHJ010000414.1 GCA_023954595.1 Bacteriovoracaceae bacterium
TAACGCTTATTGAGAAACGCTCCACCGGAACCACAAAAATATACTACCATTATGATCAGGATAACTCTCAAGACGAGCTTAAAAAGGTAGAGATAACTTCTTATGAGGGAATTCAAAATGTTAAAAGCAGTGCAATTATAACAAGATCAATCAGAGATGGTTATTCACTGCCTACTAAAATGCAAATCAAATCAACTCAAAACCTAATTAAGAAGGGAGTTGGGAACTATACTCGGGAACTAAGTGAAACTTTTCACTTTAAAAACTATCAAATAAATAAAGCAAAAGCTGTTTTATACTTCAGCAAAAAGTAAGCTCGACTTACTTAGTCTGGAATTAAATTACTCTGTATTGAACTCCTTAATGGTTGTATAATATGTTCCTAAACGGGAGGATGTTTGAGAGAAGTAATTCTAAATAAAAACGGAAGTTTGAAGTGCTATGATCTGCCTGCAGAAATCTATGCTTCAGACCTAGACTCATCAATAAAGTCATTCACTCCTGGTGAATGGACTATCTTTATCAACAAGAAGAAAAATGAGCGATATCTTGGATTTGCAAATCCACTTGCTGCACAGAATAGTGCATGTGCTCATGTTGTTGGTTTGGCAAATGAACAATCTCCTTTGGAATTTGTTGAAAGACTAATTGAGCGTGCGTGGAAAAAGCGTGATTTAATATCTGACTACCAACAAAATGCCAGAATGATTTACGGAGTAGCAGATCGTCTGCCAGGCCTTATTGTAGATTCATTTGATAATTGTGTACTTGCTCAAATTAATACCGCAGGGCTTGATGTTTTTAGATCCAATATTAAAGAGCTACTTGAAAAACTCTCAGGCAAAGAAGTGCACCTTCTTGATAACCCTTCTTATCGTGCAGGCGAGGGACTACCAACGTATTCTGAAGAACTAGATTTAGAAGAGCTAAAGATTAAGGAAAACGGACTAAATCTTACTCTGAAAGCTGAAAATCTACAGAAGGTCGGCTTCTATTATGATCACCGTGAGAACAGAAACAAATTAACTTCCTATATCAAGAGGATGAAGTCTCCGCCTAAAAAAGGCCTTGATCTGTTTTGTTATGTTGGGGCGTGGGGAATGAACATGTCTAGGGCCGGAGTTGAGCAGGTTACTTTTGTAGACCAGGCAAACTTCAGTTCTGAGATATCAAAGAACTGGGAACAAAATAACTTAAAAGGCCCATATGATTTTCATCATGGCGACGTTTTTGATTTTTTAAAGAAAAAGCAAATAGATGGAGACAAATACGATCTTATTGTTAGTGACCCTCCAGCATTTTGTAAGTCACCTAAAGGGGCGAAAAAAGCGCTACAGGGTTATCTTAAATTACATCGTGCTTGTTTAAAGCTTTTAGAAGATCAATCTTTATTCGCAGTCTGCTCATGCACTCGCTATGTGGATCTTGACACTCTTGCACAAAATGCTGCTCTAGCGGCCAAGCAAGAAGGGAAGCGTCTAAGCATGTTAGATATTGGTACACAAGGATTCGATCATCCTTCATCCAGTTTAAAAGACAACTCAAATTATTTAAAATACATATTATTTTACGTGGAGAACTTATGACCCAGATTAGAGAAAATGTTCTAGGAGTTTTAGAGCAAGCTAAAAAAGTAGTTTATGGACAAGATGACTTACTTGAAGCAATTGTTGCGGCCCTAGTATGTGAAGGACACTTGCTTATTGAAGGTATGCCTGGTTTGGGGAAAACCTTGTCGGTTTCTATCATGAGTAAGTTGTGTGATATGGATTTCAATAGGATTCAATTTACTCCAGATCTTCTTCCATCAGATTTGATTGGTACAATGATCTATAATCAGCAAAAAGAAGAATTTTCTACAAAATTTGGACCGATCTTCACGCAACTAGTACTAGCTGATGAGATTAACCGTTCTCCTGCGAAGGTTCAGGCCGCTTTATTAGAAGCAATGGCAGAGAAACAAGTTACTATCGGTGATACTTCATATCCTTTAAAGTCGCCATTTGTTGTATTAGCAACTCAAAACCCTATTGAACAAGAGGGGACGTACAACTTGCCGGAGGCACAGTTAGATCGTTTCATGATGAAGGTAAATGTAGAATATCCTGACTTTGATGCTGAAAAATCTATTCTAGATTTGAGGCCAAGTGATTTTCAAAAAATGGTACCTCTTCTTAACAACGAAACTCTTATTAATATGAAGAAGGTCGTTGATGAGATTTATGTTGATGAGAAGGTTAAAGATTTAATTGTTAAAATTGTTCACGCAACTAGACCAGACTCTAAACATTTTAATAAAAGAAGAGATGGAATGATTCTGGCGGGTGCTTCACCAAGAGCATCTATCTGGCTTTACAAAATTGCAAAATTTAAGGCAATGCTTGCTGGGAAAGACTATGTTTCACCTGAGCATGTTTTAAGTATCGCAAAAAGTGTACTAGGCCACAGAGTGATTTTATCTTACGAAGCTATTATCGACAAAGTTGATGTGAAGCAACTCGTATATGATATTGCAAGTGAGTGTGTGTAAGCGATGAATATAAAGGAAGTTGAGAAGGCGGTCGCAAGGATACAGTCGCACCTCTTTAGAAATTCCAATTCATTCTCTGTGGGAATGCTAAGATCGCATTTTAAAGGCGCAGGTCTGCAATTTAAAGAACATCAGGTTTACACACCAGGAGATGATGTTCGATTTATAGATTGGAAACTTTCCGCAAAAACAAAAACAACTTTTGTTAAAACCTTTGAAGAAGAAAGAAATATAGAAATTGTCGTGGTCCTTGATGTCTGTGAAAGCATGCTTATTGGTTATAAGGGAGTGAGTAAACTTCAGGCCTCAATTGAAATTGCTTGTTTATTATATCTTTTGGCCGAGAAAACAAAGGACAAGGTTAAGGTTGTTATCTTCAGTGATGAGGTTAAGAACCTGCCTTCAACTTCTGGTCAAAAGGGTATCGTCCTTTTAATGTCTATTCTTCAGCAGATGAATATGGTTAACGCTCAGGGGAAAGTAAATCCTTTGTTTCGTTTGCACTCCACATATGAAGAAAAAAGAA
>JAGSHJ010000217.1 GCA_023954595.1 Bacteriovoracaceae bacterium
CTGGAGTTCACTTCACTATCAATTAAATCATTTTTATTCGCATTTCTAGAAGAGTTATCGATGCTTTCAGTTTCACAATTACTTAAATCTGCAGAGCCTTTGTAGATACTTCCAGTTGTTTTCTCATCAATTTCAACACAAGGTTGAAGTGAATTGAAGAGAAAGCCTTGAATAGAAAATTCAGAGTCTTTTACATACTTAGTTAAGATTGGTGCTTCTTCATTATGTCCTTCACATAAGTGCTTAGGAACGACACGCAGTTTTTTTTGAGAATCCACCTCATAGCATCTGCCTTCTTTATTTAGAAGATATTCAAACTCTTCGCCATCCTGTCCATTAAAGCCTACACACTTTTGGCACTCAACAGGATATACAGGCTTTACTTGATAATCATTTTTTTCAAACTGACATAAGTTATAGCATTTCATACCTGAGTAGAGTTTCACACCTACGCTAGGTATGGTGATGGTCCCTTCCCTAGACAGGTCAGTACGCTTAGAAAAGCATTGGCGACAGCTTTTGCGCTCTAGGCCCTGTTCGACTCCAACCTCAATACCTATGACAGTGGTTTTCTCTGGCATACATTCATTAAAGCAAGTTTCACCTTCGGCCAATACAACTTCGCTGTAGGTATTATGAAAACTAAAGCTTTCATCACGGCTAATACCATCCTTAATGTGAAGCTCAATTACATTGGAGGCACTACCACCTTTAAAACAACGCTCTCGAGTAATAGATTGATCAACATCAGCACATTCAATTTCTAAGCACATGCCTTTATCAGGAGAATAGGTCCATGGAGAAACTAATCTTTTAAATTGGCCTTCTTCGTTGCAAAATTTGGCGAACTCCGAGCCTGTAGCTCCAAAGCAGAAGAACACAGAAACAAACAGAAAAAAGTTTAAACTCTTCATAAGACTCCTCATCCAATTATTTCACATAATAGAACCAAGTAGAACCAGATGAATCTTTTTCTCCATCCTTAAAGTTGTTTCATTTTCTGGAAAAAAAAAGCCTCGCATTAAGCGAGGCCTTATATAGAAATAAAATTTAATTTAATCTCTAGAACGGTATATCGTCTGAAGCAAAGTTTGCGTCAGTTGATACATTGTAGTCTTTGTTAGACTGGTCGTTTGAACCTTGTTGAGGAGCAGACTGGTTGTAGCTAGAATCATAAGAAGATCCGCTGTTTGCTTGAGCTCCACCGATGAACTGAACAGTGTTTGCATTGATTTCAGTTGTATATCTTTTGTTTCCGTCTTTATCATCCCAAGAACGAGTTTGAATTCTTCCTTCTACGAATGCTTGACGACCTTTTGAAAGGTATTGGTTGCAAAGTTCTGCAAGTTTTCCCCAAACAACAATTCTATGCCATTCAGTTTTCTCTTGTTTTTGTCCAGTAGCTTTATCGGCCCAAGATTCAGAAGTTGCCATTGAGAAGTTACAAACTGCAGCTCCTGATGGTGTGTACTTTAGCTCTGGATCTTGTCCTAAGCGGCCCAATAAAATAACTTTATTTACGCTCATTGTCTCTCCTTGTAATTAATTAAGATCTTTCTATGATAAATAAAACCAAAATAAAAGCTGATTAATCAAACTTTCATACTTAATCTATATACAAATAGGTAGTTAGACAAAATGATGCTAAATAGGCGCTAACAAAGGGCTTCGGGGCGCCACCCCATAATAATTTTCCTTAATTTTCAGCAGTATTTTCTAAAGAAGGTTCTTCATTAGCTGGAGCGAGGTTTTGGACGAGCTGCTCTTTTTTCTCAGTTAGTTCCGGATAGTTTGTACTCCAGAACTGCTCTACTTTCTTTCTGGCCACTTTAACGTCTCTTCGATACCAAGTTGCGTCAAATCCACAATATGGGCATGGAATTTCTTTTCTATAAAGAAGCTTGTTACTCATCTCAATAGCAGGCCATAAAAGAAGTGAAACATATAGGCCTTTGAGCCCAACAAATGGAAAAAGTAGATAACTTGCACAGGCAGTGAGTACCAGGAGCTGGAGGTAGTTCTTCCAGTTAAGGTTTTTAGTGTATTTCATCTGTCTTGGTGCCCTACATAAAGCACAGATGAAGTTCTTTGTAGGGTTTTTAACCTTATAGAACCTTAAAGACTTTAATGGGTTATCTTTTGAAATACTCATTTGTATACACTCCTCTAATCATTTAACCACATAAGCAATATGGCCTGTAAGTCGGTAAAATAGGCCTCCGGGACATCTTCATGTCCCAGGGGGTGAAATGAACAATAGGTTTGGTTGGGGTGGGATTATGAGAGGTCTGCCGAATTTATCCAACGTACTGCAACCACAGATCGGCACCCTGTGGATACCTATACTATATTCAAATGCTATACCAATTATCCGACAAGTTTAGACTCCTATTATCAATCACTTATGGATGGGCATTTAGATTAATCTTTGATAAAGTGGCCCTACCAAGTGACAAAGTGCTCCCGAAGTTCTTATGGACGAGGATTTTAAGATCAAAACGATACTACTCAATGCCCGCGGGCAAATGACAATATTCTTTGCAACCACGGTTCTAGCGCTGATTACCTTTATCGCGTTCATCATCAATATAGGTATTTTTGTTAAGGCCAAAATCAATCTGCAGAATGCTGTTGATGCTGCTGCCTTTGCTGGAGCAAGTGTTCAAGCAAGACAACTAAGTAACATCTCCTATCTAAATTGGGAGATGAGAAATGTTTATAAAGAGTGGATGTTTAAAACCTACGTACTTGGAAACCTCAGTCTAGATGATATTTCAGGTCCTGCAGGCAACCCAGTAAACTTCAGAATGGAGCCTCACAGCACAAATACTGAAGAGGTCCAAGACGGCTACAATGTTCCCTCAGTTTGTTTAGACTTTAAATCTTCTGGAAGTGTATCTGTTTGTAAAAAAGCATTGATCCCAGGTCTTCCACGTTTTGCAAGATCAGACGTATTAGGAATGGAAGAGACTATGGACTCTTTCATAGATGCCTTAAGTGATAGTAAGGCCAAAGACTGTTCTAGAAGATCTAACATCAACTTTTTAACTAACTTCATCTGGGCATACAACGTTGTAGGCGTTCCAGAGCTAATGGACTTCACAGAAGATGCACCGGAAGTTGCAGCTGATCGTATGGGAGCTTTCCCAGACGCCTTCAACTTGGCACTTAGAATTAGAAGTTTAGAAGCACAAGTAAATAAAAGCCCTTACGAGCGAGTGTGTGCAGGAAATGCACCTGGCTGTTCACAAGACATTAACAATATAGTTTCCAGTGAGCAGTCACCGGCTAATGAAAGAGTTTATAAGGCATTTTATTCGGCATTTAGAAATCTTGGAGCACAAGATTGTGGCGAGGGATCAAGTGATGAATTAAAGTGTACGTTTAAGCTCACTGAGCTTCCACCTAGACTTCCAAATCTTGGTGGGCCATTTACTCTTTCAAATCTTTTGATTCCAGATAGTACACAAGCTAGAAATAAGTACTACTTAGACTTAAAACTAATGCCAGTGAACTACGCTACATTCTTCACTCTTCTTGCAGCAGTTAGTACTGACAACGGAATTAAGGTAACCCCTTCAAGTGGAGGAACCTTAGTCGGAGAATCAACAGCAGAGTGTGTGGCGACAAAGGTCGGAATGCCAGTTCCAGGCTACCCTCTTGGTTTTGCTAAAAATCCAGATGTGCTTACCTATTACGCAGTTAAGGGGGAAAGTGAGTTTGTTGGATTATTCAACCCATTTGCAAGTCAATCTATAAAGCTCACGGCCTATGCTGCAGCAAAGCCTTTTGGTGGACGAGTAGGCCCTATGATCTTCAATGTATCTCATAGTGGCGGAAATCCTTCTTACCTTCTTCCTCGAGCTCCACATTACAAGACAAGTCCTTATGTAAGTGCTCTTGATAATACAAATCCGGTTGATCGCTCTGGCAATATAGCAACGACTGACGAATACCAGGAAGGAATGCCTATTCCTGGCAACTACGGTGGTGTTGGTGGCGGATTTTGGTTAAAGGACGAAACTACACCAATTGGTGGTTGGATTGACTCTGGTTCAATTTTCTTTGCAGTACCGAATATCCCGTATGATTATCAAAATTCATCCCCGGCCGATAGTTCACATTTTGCAGGAACTTCTGTTGAAATTATAAAGCCTACTCCTAAAGGTGGAGCTCTTACTTCAACTGCTGGTCTTTATAATGGCAATATCTTTACTAAGCTCAAAAGTAATCTGCAAGGCCTTGGAGCGGGAGCACAGATTTCGGTAAGTGCTATCAATGATGCAATTTTATCGGCCAGAGCTCCTACTCTCTACGACACAACGAATTACTTGGTTCCCACCCCAGAAGATTTAAATCGGGAAACTGGGGTTGATTCCTATGGAGTAATCTTAAATGAAACCACTGCGTCTGTAGGAGATAACACAGTTTACGACATGTCCTTGTACGCTCCTCTGATTGACGGACAGGATCCAAATGCTCTCTATAGAGGCACAGGTGATTTGGTTAATATTCTACAGGAGTACTTAGCAAGACAAGAACAGGCGATTCTCAAATACAGAGGCTCCATGAATCTTGCGAGCCAATTAATCTATAAGAAAAACTTCTCATCCAGAACCAGAGCAAACTATGGCCTGGCAGCGGCCAAAACGATTTCAGACATTGGTGACAGCTCTACATATAACAGCAGTGATGCAAGTACAGTTTTTAACTCTAAACCTGGTTGTAGAAGTATAAATGGCAAATTTATTTGGTTTTTTACAAGCAACCCGAACCATGTAAATCACAATGGCACCGACTGCCAAACTAAAAACACCCTCCAAAACTTAATGCAGGCACACTGGAACAACCTATCTTCGGTTGAAAGATCCTACTATGTTGGGAAGTTTAGCCTTCCTGATTCAGATATAAGAAACAAGCTATATACGGCCTATAGACCAGGTGCGATGAGTGATGCAAATGCTGCAGGTGAGCACTTGAACTTCTTCACAGGTGCTAGAAGTAATATGAATAGGAACTTTTATTCAAGTAAGTTTGTAACCCTGAACTCAGTAAGTGACGCTACAGGTGAAGAAACCTTTAAAGGTAATTTTGCTTTATTTTCAGAAGGTATTCCTGTAAACAGAGGTGCTGGAGACACTCAGGGTAATTTTAAAAATACATTAATTCCTCAGGAATTAAATATTGATCTCTCCCAAATACAGCATTAAAATTCTAATAACTCTTGTAAATAAAATGCTCCATTATATACTATTCACATAAATATTATTTAAACCATGAACAAGGACTTTAAAGTGGCAAAGAAAAAAGCAACAAAAAAGGTGGCAAAGAAAGCTGCAAAGAAAGTCGCAAAAAAAGCGACTAAGAAAGTAGCAAAGAAAGCAACAAAGAAAAAAGCTGCAAAGAAAGTAGCAAAAAAAGCTACAAAGAAAAAAGTAGCTAAGAAAGCAACTAAGAAAAAAGC
>JAGSHJ010000563.1 GCA_023954595.1 Bacteriovoracaceae bacterium
ATTAATTTATTAAAGGGCACGATTTTCACCTATGTGAATAAGGCCGCCAAAAAAGAGTTTAGAGTTAAGACTAGGCATACGGCGATGGCCGTTCGAGGAACGAAGTTTTATGTCATGGAGTCTGACGAAGAAACTTATCTTTGTGTCTGTGATGGTGTGGTTAGAATTCAAAATAAGTCAGGTCACAAAGATATCAAAAGAAAACAAGATATTCATGCAACGAAAAAAGGTAGTCTCTCAATAACTCAAGCAAATCCTGATATGTGGAAGATGGCCCTCGATGGCTTTAAAATGATGGATATTATCGTTCAATAACACTTGGAAATTGTGTCAAAAGTTTCGACATTTCACGGGTTTTAGACAAATATTTTTTCCTACAAAATTCTTTGATATTTCTCTATGCCCCTTCTGATAAGGGGGATAGCCTGTTTTTCAAAGATTGGCATCATTTCTGCATTTATATGCGTGGAAATTGTAGTTAAGGGAAAGGAAGAAGAATGAAAAAGTTATTACTAGCAATCCTATTTATGATCTTGAGTTCAAATACATGGGCTGAAGCGGATTGTGGAGATTGTGAAAGTCGATTAGCAACAACACCAACGGTTAGTATGAGAAATACAAATACTGCTAGCCTTTCTCATCTTTCAAGACAAGTCGAAAGTAATTTATCAAGTCCTGAAATTGATCACGATCTTAATGCAGATGTATGTGACTATATGATCGATGGTGACTTTGAATATGTTCTAGAGTTGCTCAATGATGCTGGCCATAAGCTTGAAGATGTTTTTAATTCAATTAATTGTGGAACATTGAATTGGACACTTTTTCATGTCATTAATCAAAATGCTCTAGTTCACTCCAGACAAAAACTTTGGAACTACTTAGATATTGTAAAGAGTAATGACCCAAGCTTTAAGTACGAATCAATTTTAAATACAATCCATGGAACTACTGCAAAAGGAACTTTGATTGACTATATAGATCGAAGATTAGCTCTCACTTCGAGTGAGTTTGTTAAAAGAGAATTAAAAAAATTCAGACTAGAAGTCATCGAACGTGGTGGAAAAAGAATCTCTGAGCTTTAAAGTCCTTTGCTCATCGGCAATTCAACTACTTAGTGAAAGAATTGCCGACTCTTTCACTTCTGCCCCTACGCTTTTTAAATAACTTACATTCACCCCGATACATATTGTATGAAAACACTAATCTTACTTGGGCTTCTTGTATCGGGTCCACTACACGCTAGATACTCTGCTATTGATGAAGGTGCTTGCTCTCAAAAAGTAGCGACAACAGGTCTTAATATTGAGGAGGCGAGTTGTGTTGGCAAAGACTGCTCTTGCTATACCAAGGTCTTTCGAGAACAAATTGATGGCCTTGCTAAAAAGAGAAAAGAGCAGGTAAGCATAGGTTTAGAGAAAACTTATATCGATGCAGCGACCTCTCAAATGAGAGATCTCTTAGATATCGATCTCTTAAGTTCAATAAAGAAAGGAGCACTTTCTGG
>JAGSHJ010000022.1 GCA_023954595.1 Bacteriovoracaceae bacterium
AATTTTTCCCACTCCACGTCCGCCATATCATCCGTGATAAGTGTTGATGCAAATGTGGATGCGGTTTTAAAATTCATTCAGACTCCGTTTTTTGTGTTGTGACAATTCCTCTGTCACACCTTATTCTTTCAAAAATGTTGCCGAGTGACAATTTCTTGACTATAAAACACCATAAGCACAGTAATAATAAGGTTTTAGAGCACTGACACGGCCTATGAAAGAATTTAAAAATGGATACATTCAAGACATACTGACACTACCAGACGAACTAAAAAGCTCAGTTAGTGATCAAGACTGGGGTCAAACCGACGCCATTTGCCAAACTCTTGCAGCACCTGGAGGGGCCGTGTATGAGTGTCTGCGGCCATTTGCAAATCAAAAAAGGCTAGAGTTCATCATTAGTGTAAGAGACTCTAAAAACGATTGGGAAGAAGATGGTATTTGGCATGATGACGGCTCAAGGCCTTTGGCATTTAGTTTAGGACTAAATATTAATCCAGACATTATAGAAGGTGGCGAGTTACTCTTGAGAAAGAAAAACAGCGAACAACAAAGCGTTATTTTGCCACCGAAGTTTGGAGAAATAATAATTTTTAATACAGGTGTGTCTGGTTATGAACACAAGGTACGGGCAGTGACAACCGGACATCGAGTGGTGATGGCCGGCTGGTGTTATGATTATTGATTAAGAGCTTCTTGTCCCTCAGAATATTCAAGCAACTCTTGAATATCGCTTAAGTGAATCTCACGCCCTTCTTTTTCAATCAGGCCAGCTTTTTCAAGCTTGGTAAGTGCTCTTGTTACTGTTTCGGTCTTTGCCCCACAAAACTCTCCAATCTCTCTTCGAGTCCATTGGTAGCCTGGGTGTCTTTGCTTTAGGAAAATCAAAGTTTCTATAATCCTAGAAACAACTCTCTTACCTGTGATGTCGTTAAAGCGCTCTTCAGCGATTCTTAGATCACGTGCAATCATTCTTGTAAGGTGTAGAAACAATTCTGGCAGGTGTGCCTGAACTTCTTCAGCACCAGTGTATGGAAAAATAAGTAGTTCCCCATCAGACAATGCAATTGCAGAAGCATGATAGTGCTCACCTACTAGAAATGAACGATATCCAAGAAAAAACTTTTCTCCGAACACTCTAAGAAGTGACTCATGGCCATTAGGGGCAAGGTTAACAAGCCCCACAATACCACGGTTTATATAGGTAAGATTTTTTGACTGATCGCCTTTATTAAAAAGGATATCTCCCTTTTTAAATCTCTTAGTAATACCTTTTTCAAGTATACTCGGTGGCAGATCAATTCTGTTGTCAAAAGCATTATTCAAATGCAACTTCATAACTTCTCCTAAGCAGGACTACATTATAGAGTATCTATAACACTTATAAAACCTTAATCGGGTTAGGCCTGGTTTTTTTGAATAACACTCTCTGCTTGTTCAACAAAGCCAGGGTTACTTAGTCCGGAGCTAGAAGCAACATCAACAGCATCTTCAAAATCCATGCCTTTACTTGAAACCAGGTGAGTAATAAGCCAAGCTCCTACTCTATTGGCACTTCCGCAATGGATGAAAAACTGATCATTTTCATTTAGTTGATCACTCAATCTCTTGCAATTTTGTGCATCAAGGCCATTTTCAGTCATAATTGGGAATTGCTCGTACTCAATTCCCATCTCTTTAAGCTTTGCTTCTTCCCAATCAAAGTCCATTTCAGAATCAGCTCTTAGGTTGAATACCTTTTTAATATTCATATCCTTAAGTGAATCAAGACTTTGCTCAGTTGGCTGGCCAGCAAGGTAGAGGTTCTCTAGTTGCCAAAGTTGGTTTAGACCAGGGACATCAAAAATTCTTGTAGAGTTCATATGTATTTCCTTATCCTAAAGCTTATTAAATGCAGCGACTACTGCCTCAGCATCTAATCCATTTTTCTTATAAAGCTCATCGGCAGTATAAGCTGATTGCCCAAATTCACCTTTTACACCAAGACTTTGTGCCTTGAATTCCACACCGTGGCGAGTAAGTGAGTGAATCAATTGAGCGCCCATTCCACCAATAACTTGATGGTCTTCCATGGTGATCAGTTTATTGCCTGATTTTGAAAGTTCAGCTTGCATAGTTTCCACATCAGGGAAATTTACATTATGGCAGTTTGCAACACCTACTTCATGGCCCATGTCTTTAAGCATTTGAGCTGCTTCAAGAGCTTTTGGAACCATAGGCCCGCATGCCGCGATCAAAGCGTCTTTTCCAGACTTTAAAATTTCAGTCTTTCCAAGCTCGGCCTTATTGTCACTCAATTTTGCTTCGAAGTTTTCTCTACCAGCAAAGAAGATATATGAGTTTCCAGTTCTTCCCTCTACTCTAGCAAGTTCAATCTCATTAATGGCCTGAACCATCAACTCTTGAGCTTCTTCACTAGATGCAGGAATAACCACTTTTGTATGAGGAATTGAGCTCATTGCACTAATGTAAGTCAAAGACTGGTGAGACGCTCCATCGGCAGCATCTTGGAATCCAGCATGGCTATAAACAGCAATCATAGGAGCTTCTGAAAGTGCGGCCATAACCATTGGAAGGTTACCTTTAGTGACACCAAAAGCTGCGAATGTATCTACAACAGGAATGTATCCCATTTTACTCATACCAGCAGCAACACTAACCATATTTGATTCAGCGATACCGATATCAAATGATCTCTCTGGGAACTCTTTATGGAATGCGCCCATACCAGTAGAGCCTTGAAGATCACATGAAACACTTATAACTGGTTTTCCTTCAGATGCAGCTTTTACAGCACCACGAGCAAGACCTGCTTGAACTTTTTCTTTTTTAACAGTGCTATCGGACTTAGTTGCCTCTACAGGAGCAGTTAATTCATCTGCCCATGCTTTGAGTTCAGCTGGAACATCTCCTCCAAGAATTTCTTCTAGGAATGGGTAGATATCTTTTGAACGCGCTTTAATTGGAAAACCATGTCCACCAGAAGCAGACTCTTCTGTGGATTTAACACCAAAGCCTTTAACAGTTTTAAGCCAGATAAATACAGGAGCATCATCTGAAGCATCAAGAGCACTTTCAAAAGCGCTATAACATGCCTGAAGATCATTTCCATTTTCTACTTTAATAGTATTCCAGCCAAGACCTTGCATTGTTTCAAATGTTGGTCTCATATCGTATGAATCAGCATCAATTCTGCCAGATAGCTTAGTATTGTTATCACTGATAACCATTACAAAGCGATTTAGCTTACCTTTTTTAACCAGTCCAGGAATCGCAGCGAAGGCCTCTTTTGCTTCACCTTCCATACTGGCACCATCACTGACCATACAAACCGTTACACGATCATTGCCAGCAAGCTTATCTGCCATTGCTAGGCCTTGGGCCTGTGGAAGAGCACTACCAAGAGGTCCATTAGATAGAAGAACGCCTTCTGGATATAAGTGACTCTCACCATGTCCTGTAAGAAATGAGTCAATAGAGCGAAATCCCTTCAAATCATCAATTGAAAGACCACCAAAGCCTAAATTGGCACGAAGGGCATAAATACCGTTCTCAGCATGGCCGATATCATTAACGAAATTGAAATTTTCGGTCCAATTCTCATTTTGGAACATTTTGGCATGGATTGCGCTAGACATTTCCGCAGCAGCAGCAGGGCCGCCCCAGTGGCATGCAGCGCCCCCGTTAACAGCACCAAGGTCCATAAGAGCAACTAAAGCACGAGTGGCGCGAGGATCGCCAGCAACGACCTCATTTCCGTCTTTGTCTTTAATAGTGGCCTTGTATTTAGGTAGGCAGTTTTTGGCGCCGTGTAACTTATTTTTGATCTTTAAAGGGGCAATCTTCATTGGTCTTTCCTTTTATTATTAGCTAGTTTTGGCCCTATTAAATAATAAAAGACTTATTCTGCCAACATTATGACTTGCATTATTATTGATATTTGGGTAGTTTAGCATCTCAAAATCGAGTTTATAAAATAGTTTTACTATAGTTTAAAAAGGATATGTTATGAGCCGCGTATGTGATTTAACAGGAAAAAGAAGACAAGTTAACAATAAGGTTTCTCACTCAAACATCAAAACTAAGACGTTGAAGCAAGTAAACCTTCACACTAAAAGAGTATTTGATCCAGAGACTGGGCAAACTATCAAGCTTAGACTTTCTGCAAAAGCAATCAGAAGTTTAGACAAAATTGGTTCTCTTTCAAAGTTTTTGAGAAAGTACGGACCAAACGCTTAATTTTCTTCTAAGATTATTAAAAAATAAAAAGCCGCTTTTATAAGCGGTTTTTTTTTGCCTAAAATTGGCTGGTAATGACCTGGGCGAAAGGCCCAGGCCATGAAGAATTAAAAGTTGGCAATAAAGCTAGTAGATACAAAACTTACTTTGTTGTCGATTTCAGTCCTTGCACCAATTAGCCCATTAACCGGGTAGTGATAATCCTGCTGTTGATTCAAGTATTGGAGATTCCACTTAAGACCACCAGCTAGATCCTTTGTATAAAAAACTCTATAAGCATTTCCATATGTTGTGTACATAGATACAGGGTCTACATTTCCTGAGTCATATAGGAATGCGTCCTTGTCACCATGGAAGTATTCAGCACCTAGCGAAGATCCTTTCATAAATCCACTATTAAAGTTGTACTTAGCTAGAATACCGTAAGCTACACCATCTTTTTCAGATGACTCTTCATCACTTAGCCATCCCAAGGTACCAATACCTAAACTTGCAGGAACAAGGCTTCCCTCTGACTTAGTTTTAGAAGTCATACCGTGTACGGCAATATCTAGGCCTGAGTTTCCAATATCACTTGCCTCTGCATAAACAGTTGCTCTTTGAACACCTAATTTAAGATTGTTTGACTCTCCTGCAATTGGCATATTATCAAATTGTGAATACATCCCAATAACGTGAATTTGTCTGGCAAAATCCACCTTAGATCTATATTCATACATTGCAGTATATACATCCTCAGTACGATTTACTTCATTACCATCAGCATCAGTCTGAGCTGTGAAAGTGTCATTATAGTTTGGCGTACTAAATGGAGAATAAATACCTCTGAATGTGTGCTTGCCATAAGTTTTAGTCAGGGCCATACCATCAAAGATTGCAGAGAATGCAAGAATTGGGTAATTCCCTTTCATCGGCTCATTTGTGTGGTGATGTGTTGGTGCACCATCAATAGTTGGCATACGACCAAATGTAAAAGTAAGCGTGTCACTGATTGCGTAGTTTGCAAAAGCTCTCTCTACCCATACTGATGAATCACTTGCTGTAGCGCCTGCAGAGAAGTCACTAAAGCTTCCATCTGTACTGCCTGTACTTGAAACTGTTGTTAAGTACTTGGCCATTGAAAGTCTACCGTAGAAAGATAATTTATCTGTCGGGTTTGATTCCATATCCAAATTGAAAAATAATCTAGCATAGCTATTGCTAGAACTGTCTCCGGCCTCGTGATCCACACATCCGGCCTTTTTTACAGGTGCAGCACCTACGGTTACGCTCTCTCCACAACCTGCAGCGGCAAAGGCACCCAACTGTCCTGGATCTATTGCGGCCACTTGTCCGAAAGCATCGGCATATGCCGAAACGTCAGTGTAGGTTCTATAACCTTTATTAATTTCTCTTGATGCATTATCAAAGCGCATCTCTAACGATCCACTTACTTTAAAAAAGTTTTCATAGCTTTGAAATTCTAGTGCTTCAACACGATCTTCCAAAGATTGTGCATTTGCTTGTCCTACAGTTAGGATGCAAAGTGCGCTTGTTAGTAGTTTCTTCATAGTAATTTCCCTCTTCATTATTAATTAATTTTAAAATTGTTTTAGCCACCAATTTTGGAAGAACTGTCAGTGCACGTAAGCGTACAGTCACCAACATTTACAGTTGGCGAAGTGCATGTCTTCCACTTCATAACGTTACCCTGTCTTCCACCGGTTGCTAGTGCAGCTGCACTGGCATCATCTTTTCCACATTGTTTTTTTACTTCCGCAATAAAGTCATCTTTAGTACCTGCCAGTGTGGCAGTTGAGAAAAATAGCCCTAATGCGATCAATGAAAACATCTTCATTGTCTCTCCTTTAATTTTGTTAAGCTCTCTATGTTCATTTTTGGGTGCACTCCTCCACCGAGGGAATTAATATCCTCTCTAATGGAATTTAATTTATATTTTATTTATGGCCTGGGTTTTAGAGATCCTCCCATTCGTGGTCTCCCTCATCCGGGAACTCACCATTTACTGCGATTTTCTCTACAGAGGAAGAGACCTTGGCCTGGGTTTCTTTCTCGTTTTTTGGCATTTGAATTACATTATCTTCACTAGCTTCAGAATTGCTTTTAAGTTTTGGAGCTCTCTCATGGGTATTTTGAGAACCATAAACCATTTTATTTAAACCAAGTGAGACAGTACTTAGGGTTTCGGCCTGTTCGTTTAGCGAAACAGTCCCTTTTGAAACTTCTTTTGCGATCTCAGAGTTTTGTCTCGTCACAACATTTAACTGGTCCATCGCCTTTGAAATCTCTTGAATCCCCTGGCTTTGTTCGACTGAGGCAGTAGCAATTTCTTCAATGGCCGAGTCAAGGTTGGATGACTGTTCCAAAATTCTCTCTAATGCATCTTTACACTGTTCTGACACTGCTCTACCTACTCCAACTTTCTCCGAGCCTTTGGCCACAAGTCCATCAACTCTTTGTTGTGTGGTATCTACGATTTTATTCACACTCTCAATAGACTTTGCAAGCATGTCTTCAATTTCTTTTGCCGCATCACCAGAGCTTTTGGCCAAGGTTCCAACTTCTTCAGCAACAACTGAAAAGCCTTTTCCGTGTTCACCTGCCCGTGCGGCCTCAACACTTGCATTGAAGGATAAAAGTTTTGTTTGAAAAACAATATCATTGATAACTTTAGTCTTATCTTCGATCTCTTTAATTACATTAGTGATGGCCTGCATCTCTTTTGAATTTGTATTTAGCTGATCTACAATTTCTGAGTTCGCAGAAGCAATATCGTCAATGGCACCAAGCATTTGTTCAACAGTCTTCATACCTTCGTTAGCTGAGTCTCTACTACGTGAGGACATGTCTTTTGAGCTTTGAGAGTGTGATGCACTCTTACTAACCATTGCTGATATCTCATTAAGAGAAGATACTGTTTCATGTAAGCTTGCTGCTTGCTGGTTTGTTGACTCAGACAGAAGTCTTGCTTGCTCGCTTATTTCTTCACTGGCCTGATTAATCTCATCAGAACCTTCTGAAACATCTTCTGCTGCAGCACTCATTTTATTAGACAGTGCCCTGCTCATAAAGAATGCAACGATAGCTGATAAAATTAAACTGATGATAAAACTTAAACCAAAGAAGTTCTTTGAAGCATTGATTCCAGAGAACGCTTCAGTGGAGTCCATTTCAACATACACTTTCCAGCCTAGATCGCCTAAAAAGCGCTTATCATTAATTTCTTGTACAGCAACAAGTGGCATTGCTTTATTCCATGGAAAGTCATAGCCATTATCTTCATTGTCATCAGCTTGAAACGCTAAATCAGATACACTTGTAAGGGGTGCCTCTCCATTTATATTTGATCCAATAAGCTTAGAGGATTTTTCAACAATTCTAATGGTTGCTTCATTCTTTCCTTCCTCTCGCATTGAGGCCTCAAGCTCTGCAATATTGTTGTTTGCAAATCTTACCCCTACAAAAGTTGTGAGCACGGCCAATGAATCGCCATACTCATCCTGTACTGGTGTACTTACGTGAAAGCCAATTTTCTCTTCACCATAGAGAAGTTTACCAAGCTTACTTTTTTCAATCGTAGCAAAGTGAGAACCGTAGATTTTCTTTTTATAATCTTCAGTAAGCTCACCATTAATAACATCTTTGTACCAATCATAATTAGCAAAGCTCAGTGACTTAATTTTTTCCACTGAGAGTTTTTTACCATCAGCTGACAAAGAGTTCGCAGCGATGAGTTTTCCATTTAAATCTGTGAGCAACATAAAGTCATATGTTGGATATAGACTAACTAGCTCATTTAAGAAGAAAGAAATCTTGCCGGCGTCATTTCCTTTAAGGGCTTCGTTCTTACTCATAGCTTGTACGTTGTGATAATAGTTATAAAAGTCTTGTGACAAGTTTCCAGCAAGCTTTGAAGAAGCATTATTAAACCCGTCTCTTATTTCCAACTTTTGCTGCGAAAGAGCGTTGTTAAATTGCAATAACAAAACAAGTCCGAACACTACAATTAGCCCAATATTGGACAATAACAGTTTCTGCTTTAGTGATAAATTCAACTTCATAAGTACTTCCTCAAGTTAGATGGTAACCGTTATTCGACCAACTTTAAGATTTCTTTATGAGTTTTTCTTAATTTTTTAAGATTTCTTTAACAAAGTTGACAAAAATAGAGAGCTAAGGCATTGAATATTGGTCAGTTTAAAGGAAATGTTTAGGCGGATGTTTTTTTGGAGACATCATTCATGGATTTAACTATTTTGTCTGCCATCTCGGCTAATGGAACGGCCTCTTGTGCCGCACCTATCTTTAAGGCCTCTCTAGGCATCCCAAAAACAACACAAGATTCTTCATCTTGCGCAAGTGTAGGGTGACCTATTTTTTTCAACTCAAGCATGCCCTTTGCCCCATCCTTTCCCATACCTGTGAGAATTGATGCCACAACATTGCCTTGGTTTATTTTTGAAATGGAATTAAATAGATAATCTACAGAAGGTTTAAACCTGTTCACAGGAGCATCATCTGTAAGAACTACTTTTTTTAAGCTGCCTCTTTTAACAATCTTCATTTGAAAGCCACCAGGAGCGATATAAACAGTGTTCCTTTCAATCTTGTCACCATCTTCTGCCTCTTTAACAGTGAATGGGCAAAGATTGTCTAATCTCTCCGCCAAGGCCTTAGAGAACACTGCTGGAATGTGCTGAACAATAACAATTGGTGGTATCTCACTCGGCAGGGCCGTCAAAATTTGTTGAAGGGCCTGTGTACCACCTGTAGAAGAGCCTATGGCAATCATGCCTTCAGTGTTTTGAAAGTTACCTGTCCTTATAGGACCTGTATTTTTCTGTGTTCCACTTTTATTCTTTTTTGCGATGGCCTCAAGTTGCTCCAGGATATCATCGGCAATAGTACTTACCTTCTCAAGTGATGGCTTTTGTACATAGGCAAGAGCACCGTTTGATAAGGCCTCCATTACTAATGGACCTTCACTAACACTTACGGAGCTCACAACCGCCACCGGTAAATTTTGAAATCGGAGCCACGTTTTTAAAAACTCAACACCGTTCATCTCTGGCATGTGAATGTCCAAGGTAACTAAATCTGGCTTTTCTTTTTCTATGAATTCTCTGGCCGCACTAGGGCGATCGGCAACACCAACGACTTCCAACATTGATGATGTATTAATGATTTTGGTTAAAAGTTTTTGAATAGTCTTACTATCATCAACAATTAAAACCTTCTTTTTAACAATAGGGCCTTCCACTGTATCAACACTTTCAACAGGCCTGTTCTTTTTAATTCTTACAACCCCGTCAACAGGTCGATAGATTGCAGTCGTCTCACCTGAAGTAATTACCTCACGTTTAAACTCCCCCCAAGGCATATTCTGCTCTTTGAGCATCTTTAAGCACATACTACAGCCTACAAAGCGTGCAGTTTTCACTTGCTGAATACTAATGAGCTTTTGACATTCCTTAACCGTAGGAGCTCTCATAAGAAAGCATTCCTTTCTACCGTCTAATCTCTCAAGGAGTACGATGGCAGAATTAGTATCTAGAGAGACCTTCACCTCTTCATTGGAATGATCAGCTAGCCTTTTTAAACTCATTCTTATTCTTTTGCCAAGTACTCAGTTCCCACATGAGGAAAACTAGTCCAAGGGAATACATCACTTGCCACTTCTTTGAGGTCTTTATTTATGTTTGGTAAATCCTCTAGAAGTATCTGAGCATTATCAAGACCTAGCAAAGAGTCTACAACCTTAGAGCTACAGATTCCAAATACACTGCAGCTTGTTTTATTATTACCTAATTGCTTCTTAACAAGGCCCATGTGGCCTGCAAAGTCGCTCAAGTATACTTGATTAGACTTTAGAGCTGTATCTTCTTCAAATACCTGTGCACCAATGCTACTTCCCAACTCGTCTTTAATCATATCGAGGTAATTACCATTGCCTTCAAACACTACAACGATTGGTGGTTGATCACCTTTGAGCTCATTCAAACACGCCTTTATCTTCTTCAGGTCACTGAAGTTTCCAAAAAACAGTCTGCCCTTTTGAGAACAGTTTTGAATCGAGAAATCTTTTTGAAAACTCTTATCAATACCATCAAGTGAACTTGCTTCATTTAGAAAGGACATTTTGATCTTATTCTTAATTTCCTCAGCTCTCTCTTTAAGATTATTTAGTGCAGGTTTTTCAACAAAATCACTCGCACCATGACGTAGTGTCTGTTGAGCATATCTTGTATCTTCACGACTAGCACTAGAGACAACAACAACTTTCGGATGAGTCGAACTATGGTGTTTTTTCAAGTACTCAACACCATCCATCTCCGGCATGTGAATATCCAAAGTCATGGCATCAACGCTATTATTTTTAACAAATTCCGCGGCCTCAACACCGTTTTTAGCAGTTCCTACAAGCTCAAACTCAGGATCATTTTGAAAGATCTTGGAAAGAAGCTTAACAACACTAGAGCTATCATCGACAACCAGCATTTTGATAGGTTTTGGAGTTAAGCTCTTAGTAACCGGTACTTGAACCTTAGGAGCAACAACTCCAACGGGTTTAGCAACGACAACTGGCTCATCAAAGCTATATACACTTGGGGCAAGATTTTGTTTAGCAATATTTAACTCTTTAATAGACTCACTTAGACCTGTAATAAAGTAGCCACCAACATGCACATGTTTCTGCATGTCCTTCACTATTTTAACGATGTCATCTCTTTTGAAGTAGATAAATACATTTCTACAAAAGATTAAATCAAACTTTTTAGCTTGAAGGGTTCTCTTCGCCGTCAATAGGTTCATCACATCAAATGAGCAACGCTCTTTTAAATGAGACTTCACCTTAACAAAGTCAGCAATTTTACCTGTTCCACGTTGCCAATTTCCCTGTAAATAAACACGTGGCACTGTTTTGACTTCCTGGTATTGATAAACACCGTTATTGCCAATCTTCACACACTCAGGATCAATATCAGTGCCCAAGATTTCAAAATCCATTCCAGGATACTTCTTAAGGTGCAAGTTTAAGAACATGGCCAGAGAATAAACCTCTTGCCCTTTACTACATGCAGCGGATAGCACACGAATTTTGTTATCACCTCTTTTCTTGGCACTTGCCACAAGCTTGTCTAGATTTTCTAAAACAAAGTCAAAGTGACTTACCTCTCTAAAGAAAAAGGTATGGTGAGTAGTGAGCAAGGAAATTAGATAGCTTGATTCTTTTTTATAATTTGTTTCCAACTCTTTTGCATATTGAGTCGGAGTTAGGCCTCCCAAGTCCAACAAACGCTTTCTCAAACGAGAGACGACCATAGATTGTTGCTTATCCCCTAATACATTCCCACTATCTTTAGCGACGATTTCAGATACATAAGCAGCAAGCGATTCTATCGTCCAAGTCGCTTGGCGTTTGTTAACAGGCATATTCATTTAATACTCTTTTTTGTTTTAAGTTTTAAGCTGCTTGTTTTTGCTGCAGCCCTTTAATCTCATTAATGTTCAAAGCTTTGGCCAAATCCAACATAATAGTTAGTTTGTTCTCGCCTCTGTGTACACCTTGAACATACTGAGCATTAACTTGGGAGCGAATCTCTGGAACTTCAGCAACCTCTGCAGCAGCAACATTCAATACATAGTTGATTGAATCAACGACAAGGCCGATGCTCACACCTTCAAAATCAACGATGATAACGGCCTCTTCAGACTCCTCTTTCTCTTTGATCTTAAGCTTTTTTCTAAGATCCACAATTGAGATGATCTGACCTCTTAGGTTCATAATCCCAATGTAATAAGATGGAGCACTTGGCAACGGAGTAGTCTCAGGCACCGGTATCACTTCTTTTACATTCAACAAAGCTATTGCATAGCTCTCATCACCTAGGTCAAATTGCAGGTATCTTTTAAATTGTTCACTTTCTATTTCTGTCTTATTTTCAAAACTCATATAATCCTCACATCCTTAGGCCGCCTGGCCTTCCTTATATTCTTTATGTGCCTTACTTTCCTTAAGGTCATTTTTAAATAATTCAAAAAGGTCGAGGATCAAAGATGGCATGCCGTCACTCATGATCGCAGACCCCATAATTCCTTGTTTGCCTCTTAGGTCTTCACCTAATTTTTTAATAACAATTTGCTGCTGAATCAGAACATCATCTACCGCAACACCAAATGAGCGTCCAAGACCTTTTACAACCACTACAATGTTGCTTGCTTTCTGCTCCACCTTGGCACCAAGTTTTTTATTGATGTGGAATAGAGGCATAACCTCACCTCTGAGTCTGAATAGCTCTGCCGCACCTGTAAACTTCTCAACATCCGCCTCATTAACTTGAGTAAGCTCATGCACCTGAGATAGAGGTATAACAAACTTCTGACCATCTGAATTAATGACAAGTCCCTCAATGATCGCAAGAGTTAGAGGAATCATAATTTTAAAAGATGAACCTTCACCTATCTTACTCTCCACTTTTACTTGTCCACCAAGTGCTTCAATGTTTGTTTTTACAACATCCATTCCGACACCACGTCCAGAGACTTCAGTTACTTGTTCTTTAGTTGAAAATCCTGGATGAAAAATCAATTGAATAATCTCATCAGGAGTCATTGTTGAATTGGCAGAAATAATCTTTTTCTCAACAGCTTTAGCGCGAATAACTTCGTGATCGATCCCCTTGCCATCATCTGTAATTTGGATAGCAAGATTACTTCCCTCGTGAAACGCCTTAATCTGAATAACACCTTTGCCCTTGCCACTAGCTACACGATCTTCATCAGATTCAAGGCCATGATCAACCGCATTTCTAACAATGTGTACAAGAGGGTCTGATATTCTCTCTAAAACAGTTTTATCAACCTCAGTTTCTTCACCGACCATGACAAGCTTCGCATCTTTTCCCAAGGCCTTAGATGTATCTCGAACAATACGATTCATTTTCTGAAAAGCACCTTTAAGTGGAAGCATTCTCAGCGACATCGCCACTTCTTGTACTTCTTTAAAAAGCTTGCCCATCATTGAGATACTTTTATTAGAAAGCTCATCTTTGATATTCACATAGCGTCTTTGTGAGAGCACTGTTTGAAGAATAACAAGCTCTCCTATAATGTTATTGATATTATCAATACGGGATAGATTAACCCTTATACTTTCATCTTTTTGACCTGATTCTTTTTTGGCCTCTTTCTTAGGCTCAGCAACAGGAGTTTGCTCTACCTTACTTTCAACAACTGGCAACTTTTCCACGTTTTGAAAACTAAGAGCTTCTTCATCAGCTGAGGCCGCCGGCGTGCCACCAAGTCCTTCCAGTTCTTCTTCACTTAGTCCTAACTCACGCAAAGATTCTAAGGCAGCATCACTAACCATAGATTCTTCTGCAACTTCAGAGCTTTCTTCAAACATAGCAGCATCAGGAAACTCTTCAGTGGATACAACTTCCTCATCAAAGGGATCTTCTGAATCATCAAACAATGAATTGTCTAGAACTCGTTCTTCTTCGATTGAAGCTTGCGGTTCAACTTCTTCAGCCTCTGCACTCACTTGTCCACTCGTTAGACTCTCAAGGTTTGCAGTAACTGAATCGATCTCAAAAGAAGCGTCAAGGTCATCTAAAAGACCTTTGATCATCTCCTCAACCTTATCCTTAAATTCCAAAAGACCTGACACAATCGCATCAGTTACCTGAAGTTCACCTTCTTTAAGCTTTAATATCAGGTTTTCCGCGATGTGGGTTAACTGAGCCATTTGGTCAAACCCAACGGCCTTGGATGTCCCTTTTAGATTGTGGGCAACTCTGAATATTTCATTCAAAAGTTCAGCATCTTCCCTTTCCTCTTCAAGCCGTAAAAACGCGCTTTCTGCGTGTGACAAGAGGTCTTCGGCCTCTTCTAAGAAATCCATTTTCAGTTCTTGTTCAAAATCTTCCATTAAAATTCCTTTAATTAATCCTTAACATTCTCGGCTAAAGGATTAAGAAAATTAAATGTTTTTTCAAAAATTACTTTGTTTTCTGGTATTCTTACCGAAGATAATAAAAATGTTTTAAAAACATATTAACAACACTAATAACAAGGACTTGCTTGATATGAGCGATGTAAATAAAAATTTCATTGAATTCTCTAAACCATTCATCGATGGCCTGAAAGAAACCTTCAGTGTCATGATGCAAAGTGAACTTAAAGCACACTCCCCTAAGATTAAAGACAGCAATCTTACAAAGGGTGAATTTACATCTATTATAGGTATGAATGGTAAAGTTGATAAAGACGGCGAACCAAGAGACTTCAGAGGTCTAATAGGTTTATCATTAAATAAGGAAGTATTCTTAAATGTTGCCTCTGCCATGTTAATGGAAGAATACACTGAATACTGTGAGGATATTTCAGATACAACTGCCGAGATTGTAAATATCGTTATGGGTAATGCAAAAAAAGCACTAAGCCCATGTGGCTATAACATTGAAATGGCAACACCTTCTACGATTAGAGGTAAAGATGTTGAAATCAAATATCCTAAAGGCACAACAGTTATAGAGACAGTACTAGAGTGCAGTCTAGGTTCAATGATTCTTGAGATTTGTTACCAAGAAATTTAATTTTAGTTTTTAATCGGTCTTGAGTGCGGTGATGAATTTTTTAAACTTCTTCATCACCTCAAGGCTATACGCACCAAGCTGATCAACCATAATATTTTCAACCACACTATTTGAGTCCTCCCCCAATAATGTAATCTTTCTATCATAGTGACAACAAAGGCTATGTACCTCTTGAACTAAACTAAGCTTTTGAAGTTTTTGTGGAAAGCCAGCACCTTGCAACTTTTCCTCATGAGTAAGAATTAGGTCTAATACATTTTCGGCTGCAAATGGTTTGTCTTGTAAAAGCTCTACGGCCTTCTTTGGATGTTCCTTATATGAGCTTAGAGATGCAACATCAGCATCCTTAATATCTTTAAAAAACAATGACTGTCCCGCCTCTGATAGCTCCTTATATCCGATGTCATGATACAAGGCCGCAACACCAAGGTCTTCGAGCTCGCTCACACCCAGCCCCATATACTCGCCAAACCTAATGGCCAGAGAACTTGAGTTCACTGCATGTGCTTTTAGCTTATCAAGCTCATTTCCCTGCCCTTGTTCTACCCTGGATAGGATTGTCTTTAAAACTTCATCATTTGAAGACAACATCTTCACAAGTGAGCTAGAAGCTCTTTTTGCTTTTTTATATGACTGTTCAGATTGAGGTTTTTCGAAGACGTCATCACTGGCACTTTCCGCCACACCTGCACCAAAGTTTGCTTTATCTTCGGATGACGCATTTGGGTCGTCAAGGTACGAATCAAGGCACTGATCGAGGTATTGCTGATATGCTTGTTCATCTTTGTCTTCGATATAGAGCTTTTTGACTTTCTTTTTTCTTAGTCTTTTCTTGCTTTCGTTCTCAATATCATCGCCGTTTCTGACGTATAACAGATACTTGTGGGGCAGCTTAACGTAAACGTCAAAAGTGAACGGTATCTGACTTTTTAATGTGGTTAAGCGTACTGGAACAAAATTCATAATAAAATTAACTTTTTTTAATTTCATTTTACTATAGACTTAGAAAAACGAAAGCAAAAAAAAATGAGGATTGATTATGGCCTTTGATGTAAAACAAAAAATTCTAGTAGTTGACGATATGTCTACGATGAGAAAAATCATTAAAAACATGCTTGTGAAAATGGGTTGTACAAATATTGTAGAGGCCGATGATGGAAAGCCAGCATGGGAAAAAATTCAAGAAGCATATGAAGCGGGTACTCCATTTCAGTTTATTCTCTCGGACTGGAACATGCCTGGAATGACAGGTCTAGAGCTACTTAAGCACATAAGAGCAGATCAGCGTTTTAATAAACTTCCATTTCTTATGATTACAGCAGAAGGTGAACAGTCCAATGTTGTTACGGCAGTAAAGGCCGGTGTAAGTAACTTCATTGTTAAGCCTTTTAACCAACAAACACTACTAGCAAAGATTGAGAAGATTTTTAAATGACCATGTTAAAAGATCCCGAAATGAAAGAAATTGTCATTGGGTTTTGCGAAGAATCTAATGAGTTATGTGAGCAACTTGAAGAGCTTTTAGAGGGTTATGAAGAAAACCCTGGCAAGATCTCACTTTTAGAGCAGTTC
>JAGSHJ010000508.1 GCA_023954595.1 Bacteriovoracaceae bacterium
AGCCCCAGAAAAATCAGAGCCTAAAGCAAGATTGGTTTCGTTATTTGTTGATAAAGTAGAATCAGAAGAAGTGGTTTTATCAGTAAACACTCAAGGAGAAGTCAAACCAAAAACTGAAATTGACTTGATTTCTAGAGTTTCAGGTCAAGTCGTTTCAATATCAGAGAATTTTGCAGAAGGAGCAGAATTTGAACCTGATTCAATTCTCATAAAGATTGATGATGCTGACTATAAATTTGCAGTGGTTTCAGCAGAATCAAGATTAGCTTCAGCAAAAGTAAGTTTAGAAAGAGAGTTAGCCAATTCTAAAATCAAAAAAGATCAATGGAAGCGCAAAGGTAGCTCGGCTAAACCAAGTGATTATGCCTTAAACAAACCACAAATTGCAGAAGCTAGAGCTCAAATTAGAGCAGCAGTTGCTGATTTAAAAGCCGCTAAATTAAATGTTGAGAGAACAAATATTAAAGTTCCTTTTAAAGGTCGAGTTGTTTTGAAAGACATTGGTTTAGGTGAATATGTTTCACAAGGGAAAGTTTTGGGACGCGTGTTTTCAACAGATATTGTTGAGGTTCGCTTGCCATTGACAGATACTCAACTCACTGAGTTAAATTTACCAATGGGATATATGGCTGAAAAAAATCAAGGTCCTGTAGTTAATTTTAAAGCCTATATAGGTAAAAAAGAACATAATTGGAAAGGTAGAATTGTTAGAACCAATGCTTCTATTGACCAACAAACTCGCCTTATCTATGCCATAGCACAAGTCGAGGATCCTTATGGAGTTTCAGCAGATAATGGTAATCCATTTGCCGTAGGATTGTTTGCCTCTGCTGAAATTGCCAGCGCCAATAGTCAAACTGCCTTTTCATTACCCAGAGTGGCTTTACATAACGATGACAAGGTCTATGTCATCAACGAAGATAGCAAACTAGAGATTCGTACTGTAGATGTATTATCTACTAACAAAGAAAAAGTGTTATTAGCAAGTGGTGTAGAAGTTGGAGAGAAAGTAGTTACTTCTACCTTACCTGCAGCTGTTGATGGCATGGAAGTCATCGCATTAGAGAGAAATGCTGTAGCAACTATCAAATAAGCAACTATCAATTAAAAGAGAGTAAAATATGAATAAATTAATCGCATGGTGGGCTAAAAACTCCGTTGCAGCCAATCTTTTAATGATAGGATTGTTTGTTGCAGGGCTGATAAGTTTTAGCTCTATGGAAAGAGAAATGGATCCACAGGTTCGTTTCCCTGGACTTCAAATACAAGTCAACTGGCCTGGTGCCTCTCCTCAAGAAGTTGAAGAGCAAATCGTCGCTAGAATAGAAGAGTCTGTTCGTGATTTGGATGCTATTGAATGGGTTCGATCATCTTCTGGAGAGGGTCGAGGTGAAGTTTACATATTAGCTGAACAGCAAGTGGACTTCACTCAGTTTATGAATGATGTCAAAATTCGAGTAGACTCAATTTCTTCCTTTCCTCGTGACATTGAACCTCCACAAGTGCAACAGTGGGTGAACCGTCAAGAGTATATAAGAATAGCTGTATCTGGCCAACTCGGTGAGAGAGAGCTTAAACGATTAGCCGAAGGATTAAGACGAGAAGTGGCTCAATTACCAGCGATTACTGTGGTTCAATTGTTTGGCACAAGACAAGAAGAGGTTTCTATTGAAGTCGGTGAAGAATCATTACGCCGTTACAACTTAACATTCTCTGATGTAGCAACAGCCATTCGTAATAGCTCGCTAAATCAATCCGCTGGATCGGTTCGAACTGAAATTGGTACTTATCAATTGAAAGTAAGAAGCCAAGCCGACACTCAAAATGAGTTTAATAATATCATCATTCGCGAAACAGCTGATGGTGGAGTGATACGTGTTGGAGATGTTGCTACAGTCATTGATGGTTTTGAAGACAACCCAATTTTAGCCACTTTCAATGGTGAACCTGCGATTTTAATCCAAGTGATGACCACTGAAACCATGGATATTGTTAGAGCTTCAGATTCAGTAAACAAATGGATCAAAGACAGACA
>JAGSHJ010000333.1 GCA_023954595.1 Bacteriovoracaceae bacterium
TTAAAAAAATTAAAATACTTTCATCACGTATCCACATATGCAGTGAACGCTTATAAAGATTGTGAAGTATCAGAACTTGAGCCAACAGAGGACTCTTCCAAACTTGATCACTATGCTAGAAGTAAGCTCCAAGGCGAGAGACTTGTAGAAAAAACAAATTTAGGCAAAGTCCGTAAGAGAATTTATAGGCCAGGGATTGTTGTTGGAGATAGTCACACAGGTGAAATTGAAAAGATTGATGGGCCTTACTACTTTCTACAAATAATTCATAAATTTAGAAAGCACGCCTCATGGCTAGAAAGGTTAGGGACCCTGCCAATTCCTTGCAGCAAGAAAGCAAAGCTTCCTATAATCCCCGTGGATTATCTTGCACAGTGGCTACTAGAGGCAACTGTGCATCCTACGAAGGCCAAAGAGGTAAAAACTTACCACTTCATGAGTGAACCTAAACTGAATCTGCACGAGTTTGTGCAGCTATGTTTAAAAGAACTTGAGATCCAGTGTACTGTGCACCCAGTGAAGGCCAACTTCATATCTAGAAAGATTCTTCAAAAACTTGGAATTCCTAAAGAGCTCTCACTCTATATGTTCTCAAATGCAACCTATAGTACGGAGCAAAGACGCAAAGATTTTCCTAGCCATGAAGAGTATCAAGTAGATCAAATCATTCCTTCGCTAATTAGAGGAAGTAACAAGTTTTTCAATGAGGTGGATGAGTGAAAGAAATTCTAAACCTCTCCATGGGTTCTTCAACAGAAAATTTTGATGAAACGTTTGAGTTACTTGGTGAAAAGATAAGGATCAAAAGACTTGGGGTGGATTTTAACTTCTCCCTACTCAAGAAGCTTCTTTTGCGTCATGAGCATCAGTTCGATGTAATTTCGGTAACAGGGCTCCCCTCGCCTGTTTCAATAAATGGAAAAACGTACGAGCACCACCAAGTTAAAGAAGTTATGGGACTAACAGAAGTTACACCTGTGGTTGATGGAAGGCACGTTCGTGATACTTATATGCCTTGGGCCATTAATTTTTTAAACTCACAATACCCAGAGTTATTCAGAGGTAAAAGCGTAGGCTTCTTTCTTGGAAGCTCACAGTTGCAAACAATACGAGAGCTAGAATCAATTGATTGTCAGCTAGAGTTTGCCGACCCGTTCTTCCTACTGAAGGCACCCTACTTAATTAAGAATCGCACAGCACTTGAAAAGTTCTTTGCATTCAATTTCCCAATTTTAAACAAAAGAAGAATCAGAAAATTTAGAAATAGAGACTTTACTCATCCATCCCTAAAATACATTCCATCATTCAAGGCATTCCTAGGCTGTGACATCTATATTCTAAATAACTCACAAGTACATTACCTAAAGCTCCCAGAGCTTATTGGAAAGATTGTGATCGTCGACTACCTAACTGATGATGTTCTGGAAAAGTTGAAAGAAGCGTCTCCTAAGGCGATTCTAAGCTGTGCAATAGCAAATAAAGACCTTCCAATCTACGGGACCAGTTTAATGGAAGGAATCTTTCAAGCATTAAAAGATGAGCCAACTCCGCTCACCCAAGTTGAGATTCTAGAGTTTATAGAAGACTTAAATATTAGACCTCAACAAGAAACTTTTGAGCAGGACTCACAGACACAGCCAAGTAAGTTTGGCTTCGTGGTTCACCCATTGAGTGTTGATCATCTATTCAAGCATCCTCTTCTTAAATCTCTTCGCCGATTTGATTCAGTTAAGAATCTTAGTGAGAAAGCGATGGGGACTCTTCCTGGATTTCATTATGGAAGAGTCAAAGGCATTAAGAGTAAAGCAACAGGCAAAGAAGTTATTGGAGAGATCTATGCGATCTCTGAAACTCCAAAAATGATGATGTCGGTCCCAAAAGAGAAGATTTACAAAAAGCTTGTGTGCCTGACAAAGCAAGCAAAAGTAAATGGATGTAAACTATTTGGTTTAGGAGCATACACAAAGATCGTCGGTGATGCCGGTGTCACGATTAATGAGAGATCTCCTCTTCCAGTAACCACAGGTAACTCCCTCTCTGCAGCTTCGACTTTATGGGCCGCATCCTACGCCATAGATAAAATGGGATTTGTGAAGAAAGAAGGTGATGTTTATAAAGGCTGTGCCATGGTTGTAGGTGCCACGGGAAGCATCGGAAAGGTAAGTTCAATGCTCCTTAGTAAGGGCTGGGAGAAGATTATTCTAATTGCCCCAAGACCTTATAAACTCATAGATCTGGCAGATAAAATTAAGTCTGAATATAAAAATTGCGAAGTCATATACGCTACAGACCCTACAGGCTATCTACCAGAGGCTGACCTCATAATTACAACCACAAGTGCTCAAGGCAGAAAGATTCTAGATATAGAAAAAGTACGCCCAGGTTGTGTCATTTGTGACGTATCCCGTCCTTTTGATATAAGTGCTGAAGATGCTGCAAAAAGACCAGATGTTTTAGTCATGGCCAGTGGTGAAGTTGAATTACCAGGAGAAGTTGAAGTCACTTGCGACATAGGCCTTGAGGGACAAGTTGTATACGCCTGCTTGGCCGAAACGGCCCTACTGGCCCTAGAAGGCAGATATGAAACCTTCAGTCTTTCAAGGGATATAAGCTACAAAAAAGTGATTGAGATAGATAGGCTTGCCAGAAAACACGGTGTAAAGCTATCGGCCATCATGGGGCATAGTAGTGAGATAACCTCAGAGGAAATTGATCTTGCACGAGAGAAGGCAATCAAGAAAAGGAATGACGTATGAATTGCGTACAGGCCTACTTTGATTCAGACTTCCTCCACGACGATAGAGCTGCAATTATCTTTTTCAAGGGTATCAAATCTCTTAAAAACCCTAGATCAAACATTTCCTTTTCAAAATTAAGCGCCAATGCGTCCAAAGCACAAAATGCGCTACATGCTCTGGGCTTTAAGAAAGGAGATGTCATTCTTCTATTTGAGTCTCCTTCACCAGACATGTACGCAATGATTATGGCCATGCTTGCATCAGGCATAAAGCTAATGATTGTTGAGCCATGGATGCCTATTAAGAACATCAACAGCATCATAGAACAAATTCGCCCCAAGGGCTTTATGAGTGGAGTCATCGGAAGAGCGTGGGGACTGAGAACCAAATCTCTTCGTCAAATTCCAACCAAGTTCACCTCTTCAATACTTCATAATTTTAAAGAGCAAACTATGAAGATTGAATCAATGAAAGAAGACGATGAGGCCATACTCACTTTCACTTCGGGCACCTCTGGAAATCCCAAAGGAGTCCATAGAAAGCACAAGTACCTCATTGACCAGGCGAGTGTTCTTAAAAAACATATGGATTACACAGACCACCCCAAAATGGATCTCACAATTTTTACAAATGTAACTCTACTTAATTTAGGAATGGGAAAAGGGAGTTTATTAGTACCACCTAGATGGAATAAGAATGTAATTAGTGAACTTGATCAACTACCAGAACAATACCAACCAGACACCCTCTCTGCAGGACCAGCATTTCTCATAGAGCTTATGAAGTATGCAAGAGTTCATTCCCTTGCATCATTTCACCTAGGAGGGGCATTGGCAGACACCTGGATTTATGAAAAGGCTTTTAAGTATTGGCCAAAGGCAAAGTTCACACATGTCTATGGCTCCAGCGAGGCCGAACCTGTAGCACTGGCAGACCTGAAAAATGCAGTGCAAATGAGTAAAAACAGAGGATACTTCCAAACTCTTTATTTAGGCCGGCCCATAGATGACATTGAAATTGATAACTCCTCTACTTCTCTATGGGTGAGCGGACCACACGTATCTCCAGAATACAAAGGTGATATTGAAGCAAATCAAAAAAATAAAAGAAAAA
>JAGSHJ010000194.1 GCA_023954595.1 Bacteriovoracaceae bacterium
AATAAGCTAACTGACACTGATGTTGGAGAGTTATTTGTTATAAGAAACGCAGGAAACACCCTTCCTTCATCTGATGCGATGGAAGGTGATGCTGACAAGGCAACTGTTGAGTATGCAGTGAAGGCCTTAAACATCAAAGAAATTGTGGTTTGTGGGCACACAGGCTGTGGTGCAGTTAATGCCTTATGCGGTGGGGTTGATGAAAAAGAACTTCCTTTAATATCCAAATACTTAGAAAGACTTGGCCCTTTGAAGGAAAAGATTACTGAAAAAGGTGCTGATCTTGATGAGGCCATTAAGATGAATGTTCAAATGCAGATCGATAACCTAATGAGCTATGACTTCGTAAAGAGTCGAGTTGAAGGTGGAGAGCTCTCCATTGAAGGCTGGATCTATAATATTGGAAATGGTGAAGTGGAAATCGTTAAATAGTTTAATGATTCTAAGAGTTTATTAAGCGTTGTATCCATGGAAATTTTACAAGCTCCATGGAGTTCAACCCGAGTGCACGCTATTGTCTCTCTATTATAAAAAAGTAGGAGACAAATATGAAACTTGCCACCGGTATTCTATTTCTGATCACAAGTGCATTTGCTAATGAATCTGTAGTTCTAAACGATAGTGTGATTCAACTAGATTCAAGCTCAGCTACCTTAGAGAAAACAATTGATACTCCAAAGGTTGTTAACCTTCTAGTACCGGTTGAAAGAGCAGTTATAAAGTGTGAAGAAGGCTATAATCGTCGTGTTAGAAAGGCCAATGCTGAAAAATGTGGCTATGACATCATAGACGTACCTTGTAGCAATATTGGTGATTATAGAGATTATAGAGACCCAAGATACAACCCTCCAGGTGGAAGACGCGCAATTCATACTCCTAGACCTCATAATTACAATAGAGGAGAGAGAAGGGTAATTAGAACTGCTCCTCGCTCAAATATCAGAGTTGGAGTTGGTATCACTGTAAGGCCAGCACCAAGACCAGCTCCTAGATCATACTGTTATAACGAAGCAAGAAGAGTTCCTAGAGTTTGTTCATATAACGTATGTGATCGTCCTTATACTGAAGTAGAAGTGGTAGACACAGAATTCAGTATTACTTTTGAAAACTATGAAAGAGATGAGAGTTTTGAATTCTCTTTAAATGAGCACGGGGACGTAACTCTACTTCCACTTGCTACCAACCCAGCATGTACAGGCCTGTCGATTTTCGGTAAAAAGCCGTATGTAACAGGGGCCAAAATCTCAATCAAAGACAGCTGGTGGAACTGGCGTTGTGAATAATTAAAATTAAATAAATCTAGGCCAGTTTAAACTGGCCTTTTTTTTGGGCAAACCTCAGAAATATCAATCGCTTAATTGCCGTTTTCCTTTATTTTTGGCATCCTTGATTCTCTAGGAGAATCAATGAATACCGTACTCACAGGAATTAAACCGACAGGCATGGTACACCTAGGCAATTTGCTTGGGGCCATTCGTCCAGCTATTGAGATGTCAAAGTCATCAGACGACTCTAGACATATCTACTTTATTGCCGACTACCATGCATTAACTGCAACCAGAGATCCCAAGCTTTTTAAAGAGCATGTATATTCAATCGCTGCGACTTGGGTTGCTCTAGGTCTTGATGTTGAAAAGTCTATCTTTTACAAGCAAAGTGATGTTCCTGAAATATTTGAACTTCAATGGCTTTTGAGTTGTATGACTCCAAAAGGAGACATGAATCGAGCTCACTCTTATAAAGCTCGTGTACAAGAGAATGAAGAAAACGCTAATAAGGACCCTGATCATGGGGTGAATATGGGGCTCTACTCTTACCCAATCCTTATGGCCGCAGATATTTTATTATACGACACCAATCAGGTCCCTGTTGGAAAGGATCAAGTCCAGCATGTTGAGATTGCAAGAAGTATCGCTCAAAGAGTGAATCAATACTTTGGTGATGAGACTCTTATTGAGCCACAAGAGGTTCTTCAAGAGGGTGGCGCCTATATTCCAGGCCTAGATGGTAGGAAGATGTCAAAAAGTTATGACAATACAATTCCTCTTTGGGTTACTGAGAAAAAACTCAGAAAACTAATTATGAAGATCAAAACAGACTCTTCTGCCCCTGAGGATCCTAAAGATCCTGATGATTCACTTATTATGGATATCTATAAGTTATTTGCTTCCCAAGACCAAGTGGACGCCCTTGCTAAGAGGTTCCGTGAGGGAATAGGTTGGGGAGAAGCGAAACAAGAGCTCTTTGAAGTTGTAAACGAATACCTAAAAGAGCCTCGTGAAAAATACAACGAACTTATGGAAAATAAAGATCAATTGGACGAAATATTAAAAAAAGGCGCTGAAAAAGCGCGTGAACTTGCCCTTCCAACTATGAAGAGAGTTCGTCAAAGAATGACAGGATTTTAAAATGAGAAAGATTCAAGTAACACCTGAAGAGCAGTTAGCAGAGTTGAAAAGAGGAACAGTTGAACTGTTGCCTGAGAGTGAGTTCTTAGAAAAGCTCAAAGAGTCATATAAAGAAGATCGTCCATTAAAGATTAAACTTGGTGCTGACCCTTCAAGGCCTGACATTCACTTGGGGCATACAGTTGTTCTTCAAAAACTAAAACTTCTTCAAGACTTTGGTCATGAAATCCATTTTTTGATTGGTGATTTTACCGCAAAAATTGGAGACCCTACTGGTAAGAGTAAAACAAGACCGGTTCTTAGTGACGAAGAAGTTATAGAGAATGCTAAAACTTATTCCCAACAGATCGCAAAGATATTGGACATGGAGAAGACTAAGATCGTATTCAATAACGATTGGCTTCAAAAGCTCACACCTATCGATATGATTAGAATTATGGGAAAGGTAACTGTTAGTTCTCTATTAGAGAGAGACGACTTTACTAAAAGATATAAGAACCAGGAACCAATCCACATGCATGAGTTTATGTATCCAATCATGCAAGGCTATGACTCTGTTGAATTAGAAACTGATCTAGAGCTAGGTGGGACTGACCAAACATTTAATCTTCTAATGGGCCGTCACCTTCAAAAGGCATTAGGCAAAGCTCCTCAGTGTATTTTGACTATGCCGATTCTAGAGGGAACTGATGGTGTGCAAAAAATGTCTAAGTCTCTAGATAATTACATTTCTCTAGAAGACACTCCTACGGATATGTTTGGAAAGCTTATGTCTATTTCAGATGATCTAATGGCAAAGTACTACGAGCTTCTTTGTAGAAGACCTGCTCAAGAGATTGAAAAAATTCTAGCAGGACTTAAAGATGGAACAGCTCACCCAATGAACTGTAAGAAAGATCTGGCACAAGAGATTGTGGACTACTACCACCCAGAGGGTTCAGGCGCTCTTGAGAGAAAGAAATTTGAAGAGAGATTCTCTAAGAATAAGGTACCTGATGATATTGCAACTCGTGAAGTAGAGGCCGGAGAACTAAAGGTTTTAGACTTTCTACGTGAGGTTGAATTTATCAAATCTAACGGAGAGGGAAGAAGGCTAATCAAACAAAATGCTTTCAAAGTAAACTTTAAAGCTCACAATCAAGAAACCCTTGAGGTTAAATCTGGTGAAGAGTACATCCTAAAGCTTGGTAAGCTTAGAATGGTTAAGGTGGTGGGCAAGTAGTGATTGAATTTGCCATAGGATTCACTTCTGGAGCTGTATTAAGTGCAATTATAGCAATTGTACTATTTAAAACCTTATCCAAGGCACAGAGAAGTGAATTTGAAAAAATCGCTCAAAGCTCGATGGATATCAACACTCTTAATTCTCAAGAGACTCTAGAGTCTATGCTCTCACCATTTAAAGAGCGTTTGATGGAGTATCAAAAGGCCGTTGAATCTTATAATGCTAAAGGTATTGAGAACACTGCTACTCTTAAAAACGAAATGGAGCATGTTGTTCAGGCCACTCAAAAAATTGAACTAGAGGCCGCCAACATGTCAAAGGCACTTAAGGGTGACGTAAAGGTTCAAGGTAATTGGGGAGAGATGATTCTTGAAAAGATTCTTCAAACCTCAGGGTTTGTAGAAGGAAGAGAATATTCTTCTCAAGGAAGAGGCCAGGGCTATAAAGATGAGCACGGCAATGTCTTTAGACCTGATGTAGTGATTCACTTCCCTGATGGCGCAAATATCGTTGTTGATTCAAAAGTGAGTCTTGTTCACTATGAAAGATATGTCTCTTCAGAAGATGCAGAGAGACCTACTCATTTAAAATCTCTACATGGCTCTGTTAAAAAGCATATCGATGATCTATCTAGTAAGAAGTATCACGCACTAGAGGGAGTCGAGTCTCCTGAATTTGTGATGCTCTTTATCCCTATTGAAAGTGTATTTTCAATTATCATGTCTCAAGATTCCACAATTTTGGATTATGCTTGGAAAAAAAGAATTGCACTTGTGACTCCTGTGTCCTTTATGGCGGTACTTAAAACTGTGCAAGGACTCTGGAAAGTTGAAAGACAGAATCAAAACGCTAAAGACATCGCTAAAAAAGCAGGACTTCTGTATGACAAATTTTTTGTCTTCTATGAGGAGCTAAGTAGCATTCAAAGTGATTTTAATAAAACTCAGGACAGATTTGAGAAAAGCTTTGGCCGCCTAAAAGACGGCAAAGGTAATTTATTAGGTCGAATTGAGGAATTAAAAGAGCTAGGAGCCGATACTTCTAAGTAGGGTTAGTAGCTCTCTTTAGAAGTTTCCCCTTGCATGATTTTCACTCCAGAGCTTGCTCCAATTCGAGTTGCTCCGGCCTCAATCATTTGTAAAGCGTCTTCTTTTGATCTAACTCCGCCACTGGCCTTCACGCCCACATTACTTCCAACCGTGTTTTTCATAAGTTTCACAACCTCGGCACTTGCTCCTCCAGTTGAGAAGCCTGTTGAAGTTTTAACAAAATCAACTTGAAGCTCTTTACAGATTTCACAAAGTTTTACGATTTCTTCATTTGATAAAAGGCAAACTTCGAAGATAACCTTTAATAACTTTTGGTTCTTTTTGCACTCGACTAGGATCTCTTCAATCTCACGCTCAACTTTTTCAAAGTTTTTATTTTTTACATCACCGATATTTATAACCATATCTATTTCATCGGCACCATCACTTATAGCGTGTGTTGTTTCATATACTTTAGTTTGACCATGATTGGCACCAAGTGGAAAACCAATCACCGTACATACTTGGACATCAGTGCCAAATAAGAGCTCGCTTGCAAGTTGAACAAAGCATGGGTTGATACAAACGGCCTTGAAGTTATATTGCTTGGCCTCTTGGCAGATTCTTTTTATGTCTTCTTCAGTTGCTTCAGGCTTTAATATTGTGTGATCGATATAAGAGTTAAGTTGCATTTTTTCTCCATAAAATTAAGTAGATCTCATCATTATCTGTGTAAATAGATTAGTCAATTACATGCCTATGTTCATATTTTGTACAATTAAATTGATCCTATGTGTCTGAAATAACTGAACCCCCCGTTGGCATGAATATTGTACTAAATAACACTGTCAAACTTTATTGCATTACATAACGGAGGGAGAACCTTATGAGAGCTTTATTTACAAATCTACCAATTGCCTTTTCAGGGCTTGCACTTCTTGCAAGTAGTGGAAAAGAAAATGCTAGTGGAGGAGGATCCTCTACGTCTGCGAGCGTATCAGTTAGCGCAAGTTCAGATATAGGCCAAATTAGAAATGCCTTCAATAACACTTCATTAAGTTATGGCCTTTCTCAAAATACAGAGATTTATCATGTAGGCCCATACTTTAAAACTGCTTCCAATTCCAATTGTAAAGAAGTTGATCTTTGGGGATTTGAGTTGGGTAGCTATTGTTATGGCTATGGCTCTTATCAAAGTGAAATTGATGTCTACGAAATTAAAATTATACAAAGTACAAGCTCTGGATCACTAGTATATAAAGAGCCTGTTGAATCTAATCCTTATGG
>JAGSHJ010000059.1 GCA_023954595.1 Bacteriovoracaceae bacterium
AACTTAACTGTATAAATCACTTAAATTTTTGTGTTTCAAATGCCATAATTCCAAAAAGATTTGTTTGGAGGGATGTGTGAGAAAGACTCTTATTGGTTTGTCATTTTTGATGAGCTTTGGTGCAAATGCTAGCTTTCTTGAAATTAGAAGTGATGAGTTTGAACCGAAAAACTTAAAAGACAAAAAATGGAGGCTTGATTTAGGCCTTGATTACATGCAATACCCAACAACTCTTCCTGAGTACAATGGAACCCACGCAAACGTTAAAAGTGAAGAAAATAGCGACGTCTTTGGCATCGGCCTCAACATAGGAAGAGAGTTTTCTATTGGAGCGGGTGTATCAACAACATTAAAAATTGGCGGCTTCTACAATAAAACTCTTGATAAGAGTGTGGGAAAGGCATCTAAAGATATCGATATGGATCTTGCAAACGTGAGAACAGACCATATGGTTTATGGTACAGAGGCAAGTGTTTCATTGAACTACTTAGTAGAGAATTCAATATTAAACTTCCAGCCCTTCATTGAATTTGGAATGGGTACAGGAAATGCTGAAATCGAAAAACAGTACTCTTTTGAAGGTATCGAATCAGATCGAAGTGATGCTGAAAATTATAATGCCCAAGTTCAAGAAGGCTTTGATTACGGCAAGGCCAGTGTCGGGGTAAATTTTATCTCTCAAAAAGGGATCATCTCTTATATTAAGGCCACCAAATTAAGCATGAATGTAAAAGAGCGTGAAGTGGCTGGAGTTGCGGACTCAACGTCTCTTGATAAGAAAGAAAAAGATTTGAATGAAGCTAAAGATGTTATGTCTGCAAGCTTAGGTCTTGGATTTTTATTTTAAAGGTTTTTATGAAAGTTATACTAGGTCTTCTCGCGTTTTTGATACTTGTTTCCTGTGGTAAAAATACTGAAGAGTATCTTTATGATAAAAATCACAGAGACTGGCAGATGGTACAGCAACGTGCTTCTGAAACTTGTATTAACGAGTCTCGCATTTTTCAAGAGATGCAAAAAAGAAATGATTTCACCAGCTCCTTTAAAGAGAACTCTTATTTCCAAATAGATATCACTAAATCTAATGGTGCTAAATACCAAGAATTTATTCGAATTAATGAAGTCAGTAGCAATTCATTAGTAATACACAAATATAGTGAAGAAGAAGACTCTCAGTCTATTGTGTACACGACTAAAAATAATAACGATATGATTTCAGCAATTGCAAATGGTGTCTGCCAAAGTGACGATGACTTTACCTACGCCCACGACTCGAGTGCGTTGGACAATACAACCGTATTGGATTTTTCAGATACCAGAATTGATGGCGATGAGCAGCAGTATCAAAAAGTAACTGAGCTCTACAGTGCTAAAGTTTCATTTCCTTTGATATTCATGCAGTGGAATAGAAAGGAAACCATTCAATATAAAGACCTTAATCGCAGTGCTTCTGAAGCAAAGTCAAATAGCTATAGTGTTAAATCAATAACCAAAGCAGCTTGTGAAGTGAGTGAGATTTGTAATAGATCAGTTTGGAACTTTAAGAGAGTTCATGTTTCGGTTAATCCATCTGCGTATCAATCAAATGATCTTAACTCTAGAATGTTCACTATTGATGCTACTGAAATTAGTTTGGAATAGGGGACTCTTTGTCCCAAAAAAGTAAAAACGTGGAAGTCTTAAATAGTTTGTAGACTTCCTTTAGAAGAATTTTGATATTTCTCCATTCAGTATAATCACTCTCAATAGCATCATAATGGAAATTCAAATTTTGTCCGCTAGATCTAAGAGTCTCTAAAATGAGATTAACTCTAAGGATATGATAGTCGCTTGAGATTACTAAAATGTCTTTTACTGCTGGTAGCTTTTGAGCATAGTGAATAGTTGCAAGTCCATTCTCGACCGTGTTTCTCGCAAGATAATCTATTTCAATATGATGACTTTCTTGTTCAATGTACTCTTCCACAGAGAGGTTGGCCCCCTGGTTAACAAGTAATGTCTTTAGATTGTTTTTAACATAAACACCGGTGATGAAGAGTTTGGCGGAAGGGTGTTTTTCCGCCAACTTTAGAGCATGTTCAATTCTTCCACTATCGCCGGTAAAAACGGCAATGACATCAGGTGCCTTCTGATAGAAGGCCTTGGCACTGGCCTGCTTCTGTTTTTGAGCATACATCGGAAGATATATAGTCAACAACGACGATGCAAGGCCAATCGCCACGATGCTTAAAAATACGTTTCTAACAAGACGCTTAGATCTCGTATACCTTGTTTCGAAAACGTATTTTTTAGAAAACATGCTAATAATTAACCCTTTGCTGCAATAACTTCAATCTCTGCCAAAGCACCCTTTGGAAGTGCCGGAACTTGAACACAGCTTCTCGCCGGGTATGGTTCGCTGAAATATGCAACATATGCTTCGTTTACTTTGGAGAAGTTTCCAAGGTCTGTAACAAAGATAGAAGTCTTAATAATGTGCTCTCTTGTTATAGAGCATGCTTCAAGAAGGCCATCGATGTTTTTCATGATCTGGGCAACTTGAGCTTCAAAGCCTTCGGCCATTTCACCCGTTTTTGCATCAAGACCAATTTGTCCTGAGAAAAAGTATGTGCCGTTATGTTCAACACCTTGAGAGTAAGTACCGACAGCAGCAGGTGCTAAATCGGTACTGATAATATTCTTTTTAAAACCCATTACTTTGCTCCTTCTCTTTCGCTAGTTAAAGCTGTTAAGTGAGTCATGTTCACAATTTCTTCAACAGTAGAAGTTCTTTGAACAATGTTTATTGGATGAGTCATCGGCGCCAAAATAGGTCCGATTGGCGTACATTCTGCAAGTTGAGACAATAGCTTGTAGCTGATGTTTGCTGACTGAAGATCAGGGAAGATTAGAACGTCTGCTTCACCGTCAAGACTAGAGAAGCTGAAAAGGTTTTTTAGAATCTTCTCATTTACTGCAACATCTGCTTGCATTTCTCCATCAACAACTAGAGATGGCTCTCTCTCTTTTGTTAACTCTACAGCTTTTTTGATCTTCTTAGTGTCTTCGTTCAAGTTAGAACCAAAGTTTGAGTAACTTAAGAAGGCAACCTTAGGCTCTCTCTTTAAAAGTGTGCGGTATAGCTTTGTTGTAGACAAGGCAATGTCGGATAGATCCTCTGTTGAAGGATTTCTTTGTGCCGTACAGTCTGCAAGAAAGATAATTCTATTTCTAAGAACCATGATCATTACACCAGCAACCTTTTGGCTACCTTTTCCTGTTACTCTCATAATAGGTTGGAAACAATCCGGGTAGTTTTGAGTCGTTCCTGTGATCATACCATCAGCATGCTTTTTCATAACCATCATCGAGCCGAAGTAGTTACCACCTTTCATAAGATCTTCAGAGAGCGCGATAGTAGCACCTTGTCTTTGTCTTAGATGGTGGAAGCTTGTGTAGTAGTCTTTTAGGTTTTCAGAATGACTAGGCTTAATAATCTCAATGTCTTTAAGGTGAGATAGTCCTAAGCTGTCCATCTTTGCATGAATAACTTCTTTATCACCAAGAAGAAGAGGTTCAATCTTACCTTCTTCATTAAGGATTGATACTGCTTGAAGGATTCTACTGTTAGAGCCTTCTGCAAAAACGATTTTCTTCTTTTTCTCTTTAGTAAGTCTTGAACGAATCTCTCTCATGAATTCTGCAGATTGACCCATTCTTGCTTCTAGCTCAAGAGCGTAAGCGTGAAAGTCTTTGATTTCAATTCTTGCTACACCGGTTTTCATTGCGGCCCTAGCTACTGCTGGAGCTACACGAGTAAGAACTCTTTTATCAAACGGCTTAGGGATGATGTACTCAGGACCAAATGTAAAGTTCTCACCTGAGTAAGACATCTTTACTTGATCAGGAACTTCTTCTTTTGTTAGAGCTGCAAGAGCTTTAACTGCTGCGATCTTCATCTCTTCATTAATTTTTCTGGCCCTTACATCAAGAGCTCCACGGAAGATAAATGGAAAGCCTAGAACGTTATTAACTTGGTTAGGGTAGTCACTTCTTCCTGTTGCCATAATAGCGTCGTCACGTACTTCAGCAACTTCCTCTGGAGTGATCTCAGGATCTGGATTTGCCATAGCAAAGATTATGGGGTTTTTTGCCATATCTTTTACCATCTGCTTTGATACAACACCTTTTGCAGACAGTCCCATGAAGGCATCTGCGCCTTTCATTGCATCTTCAAGAGTTCTCATGTCTGTATCGATAGCGAATATCTCTTTATACTTGTTCATGCCTTCTTTTCTACCTTTGTAGATGACACCTTTAGAGTCACACATCACTAGATTTTCTGGCTTTGCTCCAAGCTCAATAAATAGCTTTCCAATAGCGATAGAGGCAGCACCCGCTCCACTGAAGACAATCTTTACGTCAGAGATTTTCTTCTTAGTAAGCTCTAGTGCATTGATGAATCCTGCACTTGCGATGATTGCAGTTCCGTGTTGATCATCGTGAAAGACAGGAATGTCCATCATCTCTTGAAGTTGAGACTCAACTTCAAAGCACTCTGGAGCTTTAATGTCCTCTAGGTTGATGCCGCCAAAAGTAGGCTCTAGTGGCTTAATAGCAGCAACCATTTCATCAACAGTTTTCGCGTTTAGTTCAATATCGAATACATCAACGTCGGCGAACTTTTTAAATAAAACACCCTTTCCTTCCATAACAGGCTTGCCTGCAAGAGGACCAATATTTCCAAGGCCTAGTACGGCACTACCGTTAGAGATAACAGCAACAAGGTTGCCTTTGGCCGTATATTTATAAACATCTTCAGGATTGTCTGCGATTTTTAAACAAGGCTGGGCAACTCCAGGTGAGTATGCCAGTGATAACTCTCTTGAAGTTACGCAAGGTTTCGTTGAGATAACTTCAATTTTTCCAGGGCGTCCCTGTGAGTGATAATCCAGTGCTTGTTGCTTCTTGTTGTCTTCCACTGTGGATTCCTTTTTTCTATAATTAGCGATTTGATTAAAATTGCGGATATTGTAACAGATTGCAAGGCGTCATTTCTTCCTTTTATCGGAAGAATTGGCAAAAAAAGTGAAAGAATATGGAATATTGAAACAAGAAAGGCCTGGTGTGTAACCAGGCCTTAGAAATACTTAACTTATGTGAATAATTTTAGTTGTTAGCAAGCTCTATTAGGTAAGGAACTTGAGTCTCTCGAGTTAAAATATTTAGTGCGTTGAAAGCATTAATTACACCACCTGAAACACTTAGCTCTGAGAAGTAACCAGTACCTGCTCCTGGAACGCTAACTTCAAGATATGGATATCTAGAAGTTGTGCTCATTATTACTTCTTTTAATTGAGCTGGCTCTAAGTCTGGAACATATCCAAGAATTAATGCCGCAACTCCAGCAACTACAGGAGAGGCCATGCTCGTACCTGAAATAGTAGAGTAGGTGTTATCTGGAAATGTAGCATGAATGTTTTTGCCAGGAGCAAATACATCTACATTTCTTTTGCCGTAGTTTGAAAATCCTGCTGGAAGGTATGATCCTTTCAAGTAAGCAGACGCTCCAACTTCCAACCAATTGCTAACATCTTTACCGTTAACATTTTTATTTGGAAAATTGTCATTCTCATCAATGTTCTTAGAGCTGTTACCTGCAGCGTGTACAAGGATTACACCTTTTGATTCAGCATATTTAACCGCTTCATCTACAATTGTTTTATAAGGCGAATAGCTCTTACCAAAACTCATGTTGATTACTTTGGCACCATTATCTACTGCGTAGTAGATAGAGTTTGCAATATCTTTGTCACGCTCGTCACCGTTTGGAACGGCTCTAATTGCCATGATTTTTACATTGCTTGCAACGCCGTCCATTCCAATGCCATTTTGTCTTGCGGCCGCGATAATTCCAGCAACATGTGTGCCGTGGCTTGAGTCTGCACCAATTACATCGTTGTTGCCGTATACTCTTTGACTTTTGTCATTGATGTTATCTCCAACAATTTCTGCTCTTGTGTCACTTTCAAGGTTGTAGTGATATAGAGCACTGGACTTGAAGTGTTCATAGTATTCAGAAACTTCGTTGTGAGTGTAACCTTGATAGTACATATTAAGAACTACGTCTCTTGCTTGGTCTTGCTCATCATTTGCAGGCTTAAATTTTAGAATATAATCTTGTTCCATTTTTTCAACACCAGCTGCCTTTAAAACAGCAACTGCAGCGTCGTAAGCTTTCTTCTCTTTTTTGAAAACTGTGAAGTATCTAAGTGAGCTTTTACTCTCACTCTCTACCTGTGCAGATAGACGCTCAAGCTTTAGTCTCTCACCTGGAAGAAGGTAATATCCATCACGGTTTAGTTCTTTTTTTAATTTTCTAAGCCTAACAACTTCTCTTGTCATCTCAAGAGTGTCGGCCGTTACTTGGTACTTAGGATCGCCCTTGATTAGCTTGTAGCCGTTGAGTGAGTCGTCAGCTTCAATTTTGGCCATACCTTTTTCATTACCGATAAAGTTCCAACCATACACGTCATCAACGTATCCATTGTTATCATCGTCGATGCCATTTCCAGCAATTTCATCTTCATTAATCCAAACCTTGCCTTGAAGGTCTTCGTGGTTTACATCAACACCACTATCAATAACTGCAACGATTACTTCGTTAGTCGGAGCGCCAAATAGTTTGTAAACTCTTTCAGTCCCAACTCCTTCAATGCCATCAATTTCAGGGGAGAGGTTAAACCAGTTATGAGGTTCACCACCTTTACCAAGGGTATTTAAAATGTCGCCTTTGACATTCTTTCTTTGTACTTTAAGAATTTTTGATTGTTTTTTTAGTTGTCCTAGTCTTTCTAGACTTTCAAACTCTACATCCTGAGCGATGTATTGAGGATAACTTGCTTGAGCAGCGAAAGAGGCTGTTAAACTTAGAACTGCTAGCGGCTTAATGATTTTTTTCATGAATTCCCCTTTTAATAAGGTGCATCATATATCTTGAAAAGAATTTTATACAGCGCGTTGAAAATTTTATATTACCTCAGGATATAACGGACACTAAGGAGTTGACCTCTCTTTCTAACTCTTTGATATCACTTGTATTCTCTAAGATGAAATCACTCATGGCCTTCTTTTCATCAATTGGCATTTGATTCGCTAAAATTGTCCGGGCCAGCTGAAGCTCGACTCCATCACGCTGTTGCATTCTCTTTATTTGGATCTCTTTAGGTGCGTAAACCAAGATGGATAGGTCGACTTTGCTATCAATGGCCTTTTCAAATAGAAGTGGCACGTCATAGATAAGGAGCTGTCCGGGTTGGGACTTTTCTACTTCTTTTAAAAACTCTTCTGGAAGTCTTTTATAGATGTGATTTTCAAGCTTATTTTTGATGTTTGGGTCCGTGAAGAAGCTGACCCTGAGCTCTTTAAAGTCTATCTTATGACCACTTATAGCTTTGGGAGCGAGTTCTTTGACTAGATCAATGGTTTCATTATCTTTATAGATTGCTTTTACTAGTGCGTCAGCATCGATGATATATGCCCCACGTTCTTTAAAGAGCTTGCTAACTGTTGATTTTCCCGTGGCTATGCCGCCGGTCAGGCCTACAAGAGGTCTATCTAAGTTGTATAGACGTTGCTCGGGAGCAAGCTTGCAATATTTGGATTTAAGTTTTAATAAGGACATAACTAATTGTAAACTAACTTGCTGATTTAACAAACACAAAGGATACGCTGATGGCTCAAGCATATGAATCAAAAACACCTGACGAACGAGGATATGTTAATTGGGATAGTGAAGAAAATAAGACTTGGAAGCAATTAGTAGAAAGACAATCACAACTACTGCCAGGAACTGCCTGTTCTCAATTTATGGAAGGGCTAGATTACTTGGGCTTCACTGATGAAGTTCCTCAGTTGCCAGAGTTGAATAAGAAGTTGGACGCTTGTAATGGTTGGGGTGTTGAGCCTGTTCCTGCAATTATTCAACCTCAGGAATTTTTCACACTTTTGGCCAATAAAAGATTTCCGGCCGCTACATTTATTAGAAGACCTGAGCATATGGATTATCTTCAGGAGCCAGATATCTTTCATGAAGTATTTGGTCACACTCCACTTCTTGCAAACAAAGCTTATGGCGACTTTATGGAAGCATTTGGAAAGATTGCCCTTGAAGCTCAACCCAAAGATAGAAGAAGACTATTTCGTCTTTTCTGGTTCACGATTGAATTTGGCCTAACCCAAACACCAGAAGGACTTAGAGCATACGGTGGAGGAATTCTTTCCTCTCCTGGAGAGACAGCATATTGTCTGACTGAGAAGTCAATTAAGCAGCCATTTGACGTTTTAAACGCTCTTAGAACACCTTATAGAATTGATATAATGCAACCGTTGTATTTTATTTTAAATAGTTTTGAGGACCTATTCACGATTTTAGACCAAGATATATTGGCAAAACTTGAAGAGGCAAAAGAGCTTGGAGATTTTGAACCAAAGTTTCCACCAAAAAAGAAGACAACTAAAACAACTGAAGAAGTAGACGGAGCAATGCCATGTTAGAGAAGGCCAAAACTGAACTTGAGGGATGGGAATTTATTGAAGACAAAAAGCTTAGAAAGACTTTTCAATTCAAAGGCTTTTTAAAGACGATGTCATTTGTGAATGCTGTTGCATGGGTAGCTAACAAGCAGATGCACCACCCTGATATGGAAGTATCATTTAATAAATGTGTGATTAATATTACAACTCATGATGCTGGTAATATTCTTACTGAAAAAGATATTAACCTAGCGAAGGCGATTGAACAGCTATGAGAGAGTATGATGTAGTTATTCTAGGTGCTGGTTCTGCTGGAATGTCGGCCAGAAGAGAAGTTGCTAAAAAAACTGACAACTACAGAGTCTTTGATGCAGGGATTTTAGGTACTACATGTGCCAGAGTTGGCTGCATGCCTTCAAAAGTTTTGATTCAATCCGCAAACGACTTCTATAGAAGAAAGTCATTGGCCCAAGAAGGTATTCTTGGAGCTGAATCATTAAGTGTGGATATTGCCCAGACTCTAAAGCATGTAAGATCCTTAAGAGACAGATTTGTAAGGGCCGTAATGGGTGGCATGGAAAGCTGGATGGAGACACATCTTGAGCGCAAGTTTGCCAAATTCATTGATGCCAACACTTTGGAAGTCGATGGAGAGAAAGTTAAATTTAAAAAGGCCATCATTGCAACTGGCTCCACTCCAAACGTTCCACCGAACTTTAAAGAATTTGAAGAATTTATTCTTACAAGTGACGATCTTTTTGAACAAGAAACACTTCCAGAGAAGATGGCCGTTGTAGGTCTTGGTGTTATTGGTATTGAACTAGGCCAAGCACTTTCAAGACTTGGAATTGATGTTGTTGGAATCAATAGAAGACAATGCATTTCGGCCGTAACAGATGCTGAATTAAACCAGTACATTTGCGATAAGATGTGTGAAGAACTAAACATCAACTTTACTGGCGTTAAAAAACTATCTAAACGAGAGAATACACTTATTATTGATACCTTTGACGGCCACCGCTATGAAGTTGGCAAAGTCTTTATCAGTGCAGGAAGAAGCCCTAACGTTGAAGGCTGCGGACTACTAAATATTTGTTCAAATATTAGCGCTAAACGACTTCCAGCATATGACAAGCACACATTCCAGTTGAAAGATCATCCACATATCTTCTTTGCTGGTGACGTCAATGGTGACAAGCCAATTCTTCATGAAGCAAGTGATGAAGGAAAAATCTGTGGGTACAATGCTGTTAGAGAAGAAGCAACTGCATTTAAAACTAGAGTGCCTCTTGCCATTACTTTTAGTGATCCAAATATTGGCTACGCAGGACAAACTAGTAAAGAACTTGATGATCAGGGAGTAGACTACCAGATTGGACGCGTCTCTTTTGAAGGGCAAGGCAGAAGTATTGTTAAGCTTAAAGAGATAGGGCTTTTAAAAGTTTATGGTGACACCAAAACCGGTAAACTTCTAGGTGCTGAAATGTTTGGCCCTGATATTGAACATATCGCCCACTTACTTGCTTGGGCCATCGGTCAGGACATGACAGTTAATGAAGCGATATCCATGCCTTTCTACCATCCAGTTATTGAAGAGGGACTTAGAACCGCTTTGAGAGACTTGAGAGAGAAGGTGCAAGAGCCAGCTCCTGCTATTGAAATCTATCCATTAAATAAATAGTAAAAAAAAAGCCGGATTTAATCCGGCTTTTTTTATGTTCTTCATTTTGTTTTTTATCTACATCTTCCTTGAACGATCGCTTGTCTAATAAGGCAGCCAGCATTGACTTCTTCATTAGCAAATCCACATCCACGATGTCTTACAATACGGCTGCTAGCACAACCAGTTGGGTGAGGGTAGCCTCTACCATTTACGATTAATTTGTAGCTACACATGCCAAGCCACTGAGGCTGAACATGACAAGTTCCTACCTGCCCTCTCTGAGCAAATCTTGAAAGCTCGATGTCTGTAAGCTGAAGAAGGTGGTGAAAGCGATTTGATCCTGGGATGCCTCTGCCTGGGTGTCCTGGAACTGGGCTGTGATTTATTACACGACAGTCGGCCTGATAAAGGTGTCTTTGTCTTTTTTCAAAATTACATTCTCTAATCGCATTTGCACATGAGCCATTATATGAATAGTCAGTAAATGTGTCGTATCTGTAGCTTGAGTAACGATCAACTAGGTCAACATAGCAAACTCTAGCGAATGAAGTGACGGAGAATACACTCAAAAGGATGAATAAGAATTTTTTCATATGGGGAACTCCTTGTTATTTAACAATTGCCTTTTATCTTAGTAAGCTGATCCGGGCTATATATAGTGCAAAAATTACGTGGAATCATATAAATAGAAGGTTCGTATATGACTGAGATCGGTCGCATTTTTACTCCCTATGGCACGAAGTTCGGTGTCCCTAAACAAGGTGGGATGGTCCGCAAAGACAATAGTGAGATCGTGCTCTCAAGTGAGTACTCTATGGACTCTGTAAGAGGCCTTGAAGAGGGGACGTTCATTTGGGTTCTTTGGTCATTTCATCAATGTGGTGGCAAAGAAAAAGAGCTTATTCGGCCACCAAAGCTTGGAGGCAATGAGAAAATGGGGGTCTTTGGCGCCCGCTCTCCCTTTAGACCCAACAATATCGCAATGTCGCTTTTAAGACTTGTGCAAGTGAGTTGGAAAGAGGGACGAGTTCATATCACGGTCCAAGGTGCGGATATGGTAACTGACACACCAGTGTTAGATATTAAGCCTTATCACCCAATGGCAGATGTTCCATGGGAGAAATATCCAACTCCTTGGTTTTTAGAAAGTAAAA
>JAGSHJ010000480.1 GCA_023954595.1 Bacteriovoracaceae bacterium
CTTTTTTGATAGCGCTTTTGTCATTAAAAATTCCAAAGACCAATTCAAACTTAAGGGGAATCAATTTATCTATGAACAAATTGGAACTGAGCACTTCTTTGCGGACCTTTTAAATAGAAGGATCATGAAGTGTGTTGAAAAAGGCTATACCCTATATTATGAGGGCAAAATAGAGAGAGTTGGTGGAATAGGTGGTGAGTCTACAGGGATGGCAATAATTCTTGGTGAGAATTATGGACGCATGATGCAGGTTAAAGGTGCAAACTTAAATAGTAGCTCGATGTTACATAAAGGTATTGGGCAACGTGTCGGTGTCTATGGAAGCTTTAGAACAAAAATAGGTGTAGAGAGTGGAATGTATAGAATTTTCTTAGTGGATAAGGTTAAATTGGATCCATGATTCGATTTGCTAGCTATATTTTATTAGTCTCACTTATTTTCGTTCCTAAGAGCTATGCCAGTAAGTGGTACAATGATTCTTACGCTCTTTTCAATTACTCTTATTTGGATTTGCTGATCCCTGGCAAGTGGGGAATTAGTGCTGGCAAAGAATTTGAGCAAGGCAAACGCTGGGAGCTAGAGTATTTAAAATCAACACTTGGTATGCCATTTGTAATGGAAGATATTGGGTCGATGGCCGACACAAGAATAACACTAATGCGCAGAAATCAAATTTGGTTTGATAGCTTCAACATTGCTTATGGGCTGACATACTTTGATTTCAGTATCTTTATAGGAGATGAACTTCTAGACACTATAAGCTCCGGTGATGCGCCTTCTGCTGATGTCGTTGATGTCAGGTCTCTAGGAACATATATATCCTTTGGAAACCGTTGGGAACTTGGAGAGAGCTTTGTGTTTGGAGTGGACTGGTTTGCTTGGTCTCAGCCATGGATCAAACTAAAGCAGGAATCTGACTATTTTAAAGTTGCACAGGGTCAAAAAGATAGAGAAATTGTCCGAGATGCTCTAGATGTTGTGCGTGCCTTCCCAAGGATTACTTTACTCAAGCTGCAGTTAGGCATGAGATTTTAAATTTTCAAATACTTTTGAACTTGTTATGTTGAGGAACTAATCAGGAGAATTTATGCAAGACTTTATAGATAAAATCGTTAAAACCTTAAACACCAATGGATTTCCAGATAAGAAAGTATCTCTGCCTACTGAAAAAATGTACGAGGCCGCGGATAATAGGGGCCTAAGCTTTAATAAAGTTATGGATCAAATGAAGAATGATCTTCAAATTGAATCTGAAATAGGCCCTGAGAAGATTATCTTTACCAAGGTTGAACCTGTTCAGGACTTCTCCCAAATGGGCTCAGATGACATGATGAAAAAAGCTCAGGAGATGATGGCCAGTATGGATCCTGCAGAGTTAAAAAAGGCGCAAGAGGCCTTGATGAACATGTCTGATGACGAACGCGAAGAACTTATGAAAAAAGGTCGTGAGATGGGGCTTATCTAGCCCCTTTGACCCATCCCTTGATACTTCTCTTTTGCCCTTTGAGCTAGCCGGTCAATACCATGAGCATTCCTTCCAATGTTTCTTTGCTCAAGATCCATACCTTTCACTGTTTCATGCTCAGATGTTCTAGGAATCTGTTTACTTATAAGACCTAAAATCCTTGTCGTAAGATTTGGAAAGAAGTGGTGCATCTCAATAAGAAAGCGGGCCTGAGGACCTATTACTTTGAAGGCCTTTCTCTCTCGTGTGGCCGCAAGAATTTTTCTCGCTGCTGTCTCCGCACTCAGAGTCGCAAGTGGCATATTTGCTAGTAAACTAAAGAGTCTAAACTCCTTTTGATTGCCTTTTTGAAACACCGCATTCACATAGGATCCTGTTCTCATAAGTCCTGGTGCTATGGTTGTTACATAAATATTGTCTTTTCTAAGTTCTGCAGCACTGCCTTCAGAGAAACCTACTGCGGCAAACTTAGAAGCGTCATAAGGTAATAGGTGAGGCATACTCACTTTACCACCAACAGAGGTGATATTGACGATCTGTCCTTTATTGCGATTCTTCATATGAGATATTACTTCAAAGGTCGTGTTTGCAATTCCCCAATACATTACATCCATTGCTTTTTCGTAGTCCGCTTTAGAAAATGCCTCCATAGGACCAACTTGAATTATACCGGCGTTATTTATGAGAATATCTACATGTCCATAGGTCTCTATCACATCATCGATCATGTGTTTAACTTGATCCTCTTTAGTTACATCGCAAACAAGAGTCAGTACGTTGTCGCCTAACTTATCTAGTCTTGATTTTGCACTTTCGAGCTCGTCTGTGTCTCTTGCACATATTGCGACATTAGCTCCCTCTTGAAGAAGTTGTTTTGCCA
>JAGSHJ010000091.1 GCA_023954595.1 Bacteriovoracaceae bacterium
TCGTTATTGCTACAATCTTTTTAATTTCGAGCTGTGCGAGTTCAAAGTACAGCGATGTAGTTTTTGTCGATTCTGCTCCAAAGAACTGTTATCCAGTTTCTTCACTTCGTTCAACTGGTGTAAGCCTTGTTCCTGGAGTCGGGAGAATGATTGCCAAGTCTATGCTAAAGGCCAAGGCCAAAGAATATAGCTCAAATACAATTGTAATCGATAGCGAGGATGGAACCTTTCAGGTCGATCTAGAGGCTACTGGTTATAATTGTATTAATAAGTGATTATGAATAATCTAAAATGAACATACCATCGCATTAATGATGTGGCCTAGACCTTGTTTAGATTCCCCAGTCTGGGTTCCACATCTATTTGAAAACGATCTAAGAGCTTTCTTCTAAATACAATTGCCTTAAAATTACTTGAATGGATGTAAAGCACTACTTATACCTTCTGTTTCAAAAATATAATGGCTGGCTCCGGCCTATTGTTTTTCTTGGCCTTCTTTGCGGGGCTCTTGTTGGCTTTATCGAGGTTGTTGAAGAAGTAGGAGAGGGTGAGACTAAGGTCATTGACGAAAAAATTCTTCTTCTATTACGTGACAGTAGTGATCTATCAGATCCCCTAGGCCCTAGATTTATAGAAGAAGCTGCTAGGGATATAACGGCATTAGGTAGTTATATTGTTGTGTCATTAGCGATCCTTTTTACCTGTGGTCTTTTGCTATTACTAAAAAGAAAAATTGAGGCACTTTTTTGCTTTCTCTCTGTTATGAGTGGAGCAGGCGTAATTCATATTTTGAAGATTGGATTTGATCGGCCAAGACCTGATACTGTATCTCATTTAGTTGATACCACTACGGCGAGCTTTCCTTCAGGACATAGTACGATCGCTTTTGTTACTTTTCTCTCTCTTGGGTTTTTGGCCTCTAAATCTCTGAATTCAAATAGAATTAGGGCCTATGTTATTGCACTGTCTGTGGCAATAGCATCGCTTATTGGTATGAGTAGGGTATATCTAGGAGTACACTATCCTAGTGATGTGTTGGCAGGAATGTGCTTAGGAGTCTTTTGGGCTCTTCTATGGCTAGGAATTGAGCTTGAGCTCGATAGGCGCTACTTCTCTCGGCCAAACTTCTAGTTTACTTACTGGCCTTCTTTAATAGATCATTTAAAAGTCCTTCATTTGGAAAGTCCTTTTTTGTGATCGCCCATAGAGAAAACTTGTATTCTTTGAGGGTTCCTAACGTCACAAGCTCCTTACTTTTTAATGGTTGCTTAACAACACTTTTGGGTAAAAAAGCAGCAATAGCACCAGTCTGAGCGGCAATTCTTAATAGTGAGATATCATCAAAGGAGCCAACTGTTTGTACATCCAAATCATTTTTTTTAATGAATTGATCAATATAATCTCCCAGTAAACAGGCCTCGGAGTAGTTCACAAGCTTTTTATTGTTTAAGCATTTTGGAAACCTTCCTTTAAAATACTCTTTATTTCTTGCCACACACACAATTGGATCATTTGATATAAAGTGCCCGGATAGAGTTTTACTTCTGTCAGAGTAGGGAGCATCACAAAGGGCCACATCCATAAGATCATTTTCTACATCCGAGAGAAGCTCATCTATGGACTTATGAAACACCTCAACCTTGATATTTTGATTAAACAATAGTGGCTTTATAAAATTGTAAATTTGATCTTTAGAAATCCAGCTAACTGCACCGACTTTAAAAACCTTTAGGGCTTCTTCATTGTCAGATTTCAAATAGGCCATCATCTCTTCAGACTGTCTAAAGATTTTGTGTGCGTACTCTTGTACTTTTTCGCCATGTTCATTGATGACAAGTCTTTTTCCAATTCGATCAAAGAGTTTAATTCCAAGGTCTTCTTCAAGAATTCTCAACTGGTGACTCAAGGCCGGCTGCGTGATGTGCAGAAGCTTTGCGGCCTTACTTATAGATCCTTGATTGGCAATGGTCAGAAAGTAATGAAGGTGATTGAAGTTTATTTTGTACACGCTAAGTCCTTGAAATGATGCCCTGTTTTTTTGCTTATAAGTTTTACGTTATATATAGCTAATATTATATACAGTTTTGTTTATATCTCAAATGGCCATAATGGAATCAAGTTAATAACCAATTGATCCAGGAGGACATATGAATTTAGGAATGGAAGAAAAAGGTATGAAAACAGTTGCTAACGGATTGTCATCTATTTTGGCCGACAGTTATTTCTTATATCTAAAAACTCATAATTATCATTGGAACGTTGAGGGACCAAGATTTAAGGAACTTCATGAGATGTTTGAGGAACAATATACAGAAATGGCGCAAGCTGTTGATGACATCGCAGAGAGAATTAGAACATTGGGCTTTAAGGCCCCAGGAACTTTTAAAGAGTTTAATAAACTAACTTCAATTGAAGAGATTGAAGGAGATATTGATTCTAATAAGATGCTAGAGGACCTTGGCAAGGCCCATGAGTCCATAGCAAGAAAATCAAGAGAGGTTATAGGCATTGCGAGTGAAATTCATGATGAAGCGACTGCGGATTTATTAACCGCAAGAATTACAACACATGAAAAGACCGCTTGGATGCTTAGAAGTACTTTAAAATAATTTATAGGACTAAGGAGGTCGAAATGAATCACCCTAAAGAAACAGCAGTACAAGAAATGGAACAAAAAACAAAAGAAGTTAATCAAAAGATCGATATACTTCAGGCAAAACTGGAAAAGCTTCCAAGAAAGTATAACGAAGAAGGCAAGGCACTGGTAAGTGATCTAAAAGCTAAAAAGGCCAGATTTGAAAAACGCCTTGAAAGCTTTAAAGATGCAACATCTAAATCAAGCGGGGACTTGAGAGCAGGTGCAGAGCTTGCCTTTGATGAACTAAAAATGGCGTTGAATAGTGCCAAGGAAAGGTTCAATAACGCTTAATACAGTTTATTAAATTTAGATTCTAAGTAACAGGCCCATTAAGAATATCGAAAGAGTTTTTAATGGGTTCTTCTTTCAATTTCATCCATCATTAAGAAACCTTTTGTTGATTAAAAATAAATAGTCGCCATCAATTGAAGCTTAACAGTTAGTGCTGTGTGACTCGAATTATTTACATTGTCGTTACTGGCAAATCACTTGGATAAAATACTCTTAGTGATAAGCTATCTAGGCTTTCCTGTGAGTCTATTTGGTAGTGACGATGAAAGGTCGCAGTTTTTTAATGCATGTGAGGAACAAGGTAACAATGTTACACGCTCAACATGTGACTCTAGCACGCAAAGGGGAACTGCAGTGTAATTCCTGGTGCCCATTGGTCCGATGGCGGTCTAGGCAATTAAGATATTTTAAGCTGTATCCATAATTGCCACTTAATTCTTTAAGGAATTTAACCTCTGTTCCGATTAAGCTTTATCTTCTGGAGGAATATATGAAAAAAAATGTTTTGCTTTTAATTTTATTAGGCTTTATATGCTCGTGTGCATCAACAAGTTCTAGCGTTAACGTAAAAGACATTAAAACAAACGAAGGGCTATTTTACGGTAAACTATCTATCGTAATAGATGAAGAGGAAGTTACTGGGAATTGTTATGCTGGGATGAAAGACTCCGCGGGCGAAAGAGTTTATATAAGTCTTGATGAGCAGGGGCTTTTTTCTGGAGTTGCGCAAAAAGGTGATGTTTACCTGAGTGAACTCCGTTGTAGAAAAGGTATGAGTCACTACAACTTTCTTTGGGATAAAAAGCAATACGTCTTCCAAAATAAAGGTGAAGGCAAGACATATTTTGGCGATACCTCTTTTGAGTGGGACTCCAGTAACGACAATACTAATTATGTGTTGTTAGTATTGTTTGGAAACATGTATGCGGTTAATCACTCCCAGGACCTCTTTACCCTTAAAGTAAAATCAGATAATAAACACACCCACACTAAAGAGCTTCTCCATAAAATAGTCACTTCTTCCAAGGTTATGGAGGATTCTATGAGCATTATGAGTGGTGTAAGACGTAATAATTCGAGCGTCGAGGATTAGGGTTTTTAAACTAATGAACGATTTGAGCGTGGGGGGCCTCGAGCCCTCTTCAATAAATATTCAATTCATGCGAACTATCAAATATTTTTTATAAGTTGAATTCCCACTCTTTCATCGTCATTGGCCAGATACATGATGTTGTCTTCAATTATGCAGGTAAGCTTCATTGATTTTTCTACGAACTGTTCAAGATCGTTTTCAACGACTTCAAAGTTGTAGCTACTAACTTTATCATTTTCACTAAACTTATCTGTAATCTTTGGAAGCCAGTCTTGTAATTTATTTTTATGATACGTGTAGATACTGACTTTCTTTGATTTACCCGCAGCTTGCTTGATTCGTTTTTCATCAGGAAGACCTAGTTCAATCCAATGTAGAATTTCTCCACCTAAGCTCATCTGCCATAGTTCGGGCTCTTCCACATTTGATAGGCCTTTTGTAAATTTTAAATCCTCATGAGCACTGTGAATAAATGCAAGTAGGCGATACATCATACGTCCCTCGTTTTCTGAGGGATGCTTGGCCATGGTCAGGTCGAATTCTTGGTAGAAGTTGCGGTCAATGTCAGAGATGAAGATATTTACTTTATAAATAGAAGCACTGAGTGCCATAGGATACCTATTCTTTTTTTATAAGGATGAAATTGAATTAGTATTAAAACCTATCATAGGGCATGATTACTGTAAATTATCGTGATCTGGTCAAATAAAACTTCCCAATCCAAACAAATACTACCCTAGGAGTTGAATACTCCTCGGAGCCATTTTGACTCTAGGACGAGCGATAATTTGACAATAAACTCATAACTTCTAACCTCGATTGACATAATTTTGGACTATAGCCTAAAAAGGCTGGGGACTAATTAACCAGCCGGAGGATTTATGTTCAAGCTTTCTATTTCTTTTCTCTATCTTTTAACGACTTTTTCTTTTGCTAATGCTTCCACTGATCAAAAAACTCTCACCTACACAGGAGTTGAAGATGTGATTTCCTATTCCCTTGAGGGAAAGGATGAGGAGAGTTCAGGCACTTCTGGACAAAGTTGCCATGGACCACAGGTTCGAGTTTGTAGACCAGTCACCAGACAAATTTGTCGTGGGTTAAGTGGCTGTCGATCCCATACTGTTACGAGTTGTAGAATGGAGTATAGAAACTGCACAACTCATTCCTCAAACATTACTAAGAAAACATATGTGGCGAAGGTTAACCTTCATATGAATAATCTAGTACCTGAAGCTCAGATTGAGGATAAGCTCCATGGCAGAATCAGTTACGTAAAGTTTCCTGAGCTTGAGAATAAGAGATATAGTTTCAAATTCTCCTTATCTGACTCTAAACATAAAAATGTTGTCTACAAAGTTACTGATTACCAATATGAAGTTAAAAGTATCTCGCCAACAAGAGAGGAGTTACAGATTAATTACTTTGTTGATGTTGTACCAGTAGAAGAGGTTAAGGAAGCATTTTTGAGTCCTGTTAAAGAGCTGAGCTTGGGCCGCCAGAAATTAAGCTTTGAAGCTGGGAAGGGTGTTAACAATGGCGAATATGCTCCCTTTGTAAAAATTGTGAAAAAGATAGATGGGCGCTTTAGAACAAAACTAGTAACAGTCTATGAGGGGCAAGTTGATCAAGAGTTTTTCAACTTGTATGCTCTTGGTGAAAGCACAATGGTAGAGGTCGATCTAAAGTCTCTTCTAGGATATGACTTAAAGTCTGGCCGCTATGAAGTTGGAGTTAGCTCAACCACAGCAAATCCGCTGGTATCTGAATATGGAAGTAATGGGGTTCTTGATATGAAACGCCTGCCGGCCTTCGAAGTTTTTAGCTCATTAAAGTATAAACTTATCAATAAAGTTAAAATAAAAGAGTTAGTAACGGAAACATTTGATCTTTAGTTTTAAGATCTCAAATTTAGGTTTTAAATCAGGCCAGCTCTTGCTGGCCTTACTTTTGTCCCAATTAGCTATCTTCTTTTTCACTGCTGTAAGTTGCTGTTATCTAGTCAAAGTTTTCATTACAAACAGATATTTTCAGTTCTAAGTCCGTTAAATCTTTTGACAGCAGGCCAGTAAAAACTTCAAAGCATCTATCGTGCCAAGCACTAGGCCATTAAACTGTTACCTTAGAAGTAATAACTTATTGGATATACGCTTGGGAAGGCCCATTGTGTTACAACAATTTTAACTAAGTATGCACTTATAAGAGGTTTTGTTTGAAGTATTTGATTCTTGGTCTTACATTTTTAATAGCAATACCATCAATTGCCGCTCGCAAATATCCAAGTACCAAGCGTGATGGTGCTCAAAGGACCAGGGTCTTGGAGGCATTTTGGAGCCCCGGTCACATGACCAACCCAGATCATCATGTTGATCAGTATTTTAAATATGTAGTTAACGTTATTGATGGTTCGCTAGGTTCGTTTGGTAGAAATGATGGGCTTCATTACTTTGCTTCATTGTTGTCAAAGAACCCCCAGGCAATCAGTGGCAACCCAAGAATTTGCAGTAGCTTTATAAGTCATGACCATAGGACAATGTTTCCTGGACAAATTTCTTTGATCTTAAATGTTCCTGTCGTTAATTATGGACCTATGGGCCCATTGGATATTGGTAGTCATGGTGTTTCTTCTTATGGGAGAGCAGTTCGCTACTTTGAAAGAATTTATAAAAAAAATAAACAATACATCTTTACTCCAGAGCAGCTGATTGCAAATGGTGCTAGCGGCAGCTGGAATGAAATTCTTCTTATTGGAACAAATGAATCTCAACTCGATGATAAAGGGGAATTCAAAAAGGTGAGCTCAACTGGAGCTATTTTACGTTGTTTGAATTGGAAGAGTACAACTGAACATCCATCTATAAGAAATGATATCTCCCAGGAAGTTCGCAGCTACAAAATAAGGCTGCCAGAACATGAAGAGGCCGCAATTCAATGTTTAGTTGGCAAAGATAGGATGAAAAAATACGTTGGCAAAAGCTTGGCACAAATTAATACGGAACTTAGAGAGCAAGAAGAGCTTGGTCAAAGACTGTCTGTAGATGAAAAAAGAATGCTCTATCTTTCAAATTTAAGCAATTACAGTGCTCAAGAAGATTTAGCCTTTCCTATTATTCTTTTTAAGAAGAAATGACTTGTAACGAATATACCCTAACTTGACAGTCTCTCCTTCTGAGCGAGCTGTTGAGGTTGCAATTCTTCAGTTGCTAGATCCGTCCAACGTAATTAAAAATGTCCACCTGCCAAAGCTATCTTAGTACATTAATATTACGGGTAGCTTGTTTGAGTTTGCTTTATTGAACTCAAACAAGTTTATTAGATACATCGTTCTTTTTTCGATGTTGTTTGTGAATTCTTTTAATTTTAGTTCTTCTTTTAATTCCGTGAATTTGACATTAAGTTGCTTGCCAGTCAAACAGTGAAAGGCCTCAGGGAAATTATCGACCCTTATCTTTTTACTGGCCTGCTCAAAGCTATAATTATCATTACATTCAACCAAAATACCGCTTGGTCTAACGCTTTTGAATTGTCCTTGCTTATTTGGCTTAGAGAGGTTTTTACCTAAAAGAAGTACCTCATTGTAATCAAATCTATCAGTTCTTTTTACTAGCTCATAAGGTGAATAAGTTCTTTGGTAAACTCCTGAGCTACGTACAAGTTGCTTGGTAAAGTACTTAGCGCTTACTTCATAAGTTCTAGGTGTAGATGGGACGTTCATGTCCATGGTATGCATGGGTCCAACGTTCTCATGTGGAACTTCCAGAACTAATGCGATTGACCCTTCATACATAGTTCTGTGATCTTGATTTATTACACTTGCTGAAAGTCTTGGATTTTGTGAAACCTTGAAAGGATCTTTGCTTAACAAAGTTGCAAAGTGATGTGTGGCTTTGTTAATTTCACCTCTTTGGCCATCAATCTTATGAACGATATATATAAAAGATTCGTCATTATGCCATGCTGGACTGGAAAATAACTCTGGTGCCCAGTATCTTTTTGTGAATTTTGCATGTTGCCTTCCTTTAACACTTTCAGGTGGAAAGGTTGTGGTGGCGAATATGCTTGTGGACAAAAAGAAAAAGAAGAATGAAAGCTTTTTCATAAATATAAAACCTTAGAACATTGAAAGGCAGAGCTTAACATTTTTTCTGTTCGGCCTGTTCGTTTTAATCAGATCCATATAATCTTTTTAGGTTAGAGGGAGAAATATAAAACAGTTACCCTCTTTCTAAATAGTTCATAAGTTGATTGGGGGTGGTCTTCTTGTCTAGCTTGCTTGCAAGCAATATTAGCTAGTTATGCCGTATTAATCCTATTTTTATGGTTCTTTAGTTATTTCAGAGTATTATTTTAAATAAATGTAGGATTTTATGGGGATTTCTTTAATATACTGCATAATGACCGTATAAGTAGGATTAAACCTAAGGATCCATCTATGGGTAAAAAAGTCAAAAGTATAGCAGCACCAAAAGAAAAAGGGCCGCTGACACCTGAGCTACTTGGAAAGTATGTTAAGGCAAAGCGAACTCAAAGTGGCCTTCGTTTAGAAGATGCCGCTTTGATTTGTGGAGTAGCTAAAGAAACTTTATCATAAATAGAAAATGCTATGGATGGAGTTCGCTTTGATAGTGTACTGCAGGTCTGTAAAATGCTTGGAGTTGAGTTGCAAGTAAACTTAAAGTCTGGCCGGTATGAAGTTGGAGTTAGCTCAACCACTGCAAATCCGCTGGTATATGAATATGGTAGTAGTGAGGTTCTCGATGTGAAGCGCCTGCCGGCCTTCGAAGTTTATAGCTCATTAAAATATAAACTTATCAATAAAGTTAAAATAAAAGAGTTAGTAACGGAAACATTTGATCTTTAGTTGTATTATCTCAAATTTAGGTTTAACACCAGGCCAGCTCTTGCTGGCCTTTATCTTTAGAATAATTAAAATTCAATTCACACTAATCTAATTTGGATAAAGAGCCTTATACTAGCATTCTTATAGATAAAGCTAGGTTGGCTACCGTATTCTTTACAAATAATTCAGAATTTTTTCATTATTGAGTGAGGAAGATTAACCAATTAAAAGAAATAAACCTTCTTAAATTTAAATCGTTCAAAGTATTAAGTCATAATTAATACGTTATCTAGTTTAGCTATTCTTTAGTTTTGAGTATAGCTATACGCTTGACATGAAAAGCTCAAAAATGGAGCCTACTCCTGACGAGTTTTTTTTTATTATACAAAGAGCATCTGGGCTCGGTGAGAGAGCTTGTGAACAGTGAGGGTGAGATTGTTCAGAGGTACAGCTATTCTGCTTACGGGAAAACGACAATTGAAGACCACGATCAAAGCCCTTACAATAAACTAGTGGAAAACAGATACGCTTATACTTCTAGAGAGATTGAAGAAGAGACCGGAGACTATTATCAAAAAAGA
>JAGSHJ010000312.1 GCA_023954595.1 Bacteriovoracaceae bacterium
ATAGAAACGTAGATTTTCCGGAGCCAGACGCTCCCACTAAAGCTACTTGCTCACTCGGTTGAAGAGAAAAGTCTATTCCTCTCAAGACCTGAGTCGCACCAAAACTTTTACGAGTATTCTTACATTCTATAAAACTCATTACTTAAACTCCTGTCTAAGGCCTGAAAGAACAGTCCTTTTCTTCATTCTCCACATAGTAACGGTACCAATCAGGAGGATCCATCCCAAGGCCAATGAGAAAACTAATGCATAGTCCTCTAGGCCAAGTTCCAGTTTTAACTTACTTAGAACATAAATATCACCAGGTAATTCAAACACCGGCAAGCGCCCTATCAGCCAATCAAATATCCAAGTCATTCCCACAGCAAGTACAGAGGAGATTAACCACACAAAGAAAAGCAAAGCTTTCCAAAAGCGAGTGATTGTTTTCACACTTGCACCAAATGCACGTAGCAGGAAAAACTCTTGAGACTTCTTTTCCATTATAAAAATGATAAATGCCACAACATTAAATATTGCAACTACCACAATAATCTGCAGAATCAGCCCGATAGAGGCCTTTTCAACCTCTACAGCTCTTAATAAAGTTTTATACTCGGCCCAGTAGGGCTCAACTTTAAAGCTGTCGGCCAGTACGGCCTCAAGCGTTTCTCTAGATACTTCAAAGTCATCTCCCTCTTTATTTAAGACAAGAGATTTATTAACAGCACCTTTTTTATAATTAAAAGTTTGAACAAGTTCACCTCTATCGATGTAGACGAACCTCAAATCCTTTTCATAAATTCCATGTTTTACAATTGAAGTAACCGGATACTTTTTTAGAATTGCTCCAGCTTGGTCTCTCATCTGATCACTTGCAAATGTTAGGAGAATTTCATCCCCTACCTGCACCTTCAAAGTGCTTGCAAGCTCACTACCTATCGCCACACCACCTTCCACGTTTACAGCGAGGTTTGTGATTTTTTGAAATGTTTCGGCCTCGATCCCTTTTACAAGAACGCCTTTATTAGTGCCATTGGCCACTGCAAATGCTTCAAGCTGCATTATAGATGTCCAACTATAATCTTCTAAAACAGGACTGAGTTTCTCTTTGAGAAAAAAGCCTTTAGTTGAAGTAATTTGAAAGTCACCGGAGGAACCTTTAAGGGAGTTTCTGAGTGTTAGCTCAAAACCATCCATCAGACCTATGGTTGATAGAATAACCGCAATTGAAAATGAAAAACTGAGCAAGGCCGCAACCAAAAACCTGGAAGCTGCCTTGCCTTCTGAGATGATCTTAAAAATGGACCAGGTTGAGCCCATCTACTCCTCTTTTTCGAAGAAGGTCTCTTTTTTAAGTAGAGGAAAGAGAATTACGTCTCTGATTGTATTTGAGTTAGTTAGAATCATAACTAGTCTATCAATCCCAATACCCTCTCCAGCTGTCGGTGGCATACCGTACTCAAGAGCCCTTACATAATCGTAATCAGGATCAACAGCTTCCTCATCTCCACCTTCTTTAAGCATTGCTTGATCAGCAAAACGATCTAGCTGATCAGTAGGATCATTAAGCTCGTTGAAAGCATTAGCAATTTCCCAACCATTCATGAAGAATTCGAAACGATCTACATATTCAGGGTTTTCATCATTTCTTCTAGAAAGAGGTGAAACTTCTGTTGGATATTCAGTGATGAAAGTTGGTTGAATTAGATTCTCTTCAGCAAATTCTTCAAAACAAAGAACCATTAGTCTTGCAGCAGATAATTTTGCAAGGTCGTCTTTCTTGAATCCGTTATCTTTCTTACTCAAGATAAGGTCGATCATTTTTTGAGGAGTTTTTAGGTCTTCGTCAGTTAAAGAAGTGTATTTCTTAACGGCCTCTCTCATAGGCATTCTAGCAAATGGAGCACTAAGATTAATCTCATTCTCTCCAAAAGTAACTGTATCAGTTTTTAGAACGTCTTTTGCGATACCAGAAATAAGCTCTTCTGTAAGTTCCATTAGATCTTCGTATGTAGCGTATGCTTGGTAGAACTCAACTGAAGTAAATTCAGGGTTGTGCTTAAGAGATAAACCTTCGTTTCTAAAACAACGATTCATTTCAAAAACTCTATTGTAACCACCTACAATTAGCCTTTTCAGGTGTAACTCAGGTGCGATACGCATAAATAGTTCCATATCCAGCGCATTATGATGAGTTTCAAAAGGCTTGGCAGCTGCACCACCAGCTACTGAGTGCATCATAGGAGTTTCAACTTCCAAGTAATCGTTCTTATAGAAAAATTCTCTAATATATCTAACGATTTCAGAGCGTGTTCTTAATTTCTTACGCGTTTCTGGATTCATAATCATATCCACATAACGCATTCTGTATTTAAGTTCTTGATCAGTAAGGCCATGAAACTTTTCTGGAAGAGGACGAATAGATTTAGTTAGAACCTTAAAGTCTTTGGAGTTAATCGAAAGCTCGCCTTTGTTGGTCTTGAAAACGTCGCCTTTTGCGTAAACGATATCTCCATAGTCACAAAGCTTGTACTCAGCGAAGCCCTCATCACTTGTAACTTTCTTTTTTACGTATAATTGAAAACGATCTGTGCCGTCGTCGATTTGAATAAAAGCAGCCTTACCAAAATCTCTAACTAGTAGAGCTCTACCGCAGATAACATAATCTTCTGTCTCTCCGATATCTTCTTTGGCAATTTCGTCGTACTTTGCACGAAGTTCCTTAGCAGTGATAGTCGGCTTTACATTGTGCTTATAAGGTTGTGAGCCCAGCTCTTTGATTTTTGAACGCTTCTCAAGTCTTACGTTCATTTGCTCGTTAAATAAGTTTTCCCACTGCGAAATATACTTTTCTTTCATGCTAAGCCCTAATGTATTGTTTTTAATGGATGGATAATAGCCTCTAGGCGATGTATTGACAACCAATCATAACGGGGAGTTAGCGCCAAAATATCCTAGAAGCTAAGTTTATAGATTTGTTAAAAATTGCTCGATTGCGTCAAGCCCGTCCTTTAAGTTTGGACAATTATGCTCAACAAACTCGGATGCCTCAAAGTTGCTCCGAGCGTTAATCATCGCCTTGTAAACCTCTGCTCCGTCATAGTCCACACTCGCCACGCGACAACAAAGAAGCTCATCTGGCATATAGAAGTCACTACCTGGCAGCATTGCAACATTTAACTTGTTTAGAAATAGCTCACATAACTGCTTAGAAGTTGTAATTGCTTCATTCTCTTTAAGTTTTTGAGCAAAGTTTGCAAAATTTGGCATTAAGTAAAAAGCACCTTGAGGTTTTGGGCAACTAACACCCATCTCATTGAACCTTTTGGCCATATACTCTCCACAGGCCTTGTGAATAAGCGTGCAGGTGTGAAGGTATTTTTCAACTTCGGGATCTTCTTCATACGCTCGTACTGCGCTGTATTGAATTGGTGCACTTACAGCACTAAAGGTTTCACTTATCAAAGATGTGAGAGCATCAATTAGATTTTTTAGATGAATGGAAGTGGCCAAAAATCCTAGGCGATAGCCGCCTGCAGAATAGGCCTTACTAAGCCCAGAGGTTACAATGGTGCCTTCAGGATAAAAATTAAAGAAGCCCTTCTTTCTTTCAAAAGAGAAATCAACCTCAGCATAAATCTCATCAGAGATAACAATGACATTGTTTTCTCTACATATTTCGGCAAGTGCCTCAACTTCATTTTCTGTATAAACAGCACCTGATGGATTGTTTGGCGTATTTAATACCAAAATCTTTTGAGTCTTCCCAAGCTTGTCACATACTTCTTTTAATTCATCTGTTGTGAGCTTGTAACTATTGGCTTCTTCAGTGAATACGCGTGTAATTGGCTTTCCGCGTAAATTAACTTGAGGCCCATAACTTACCCAGCTTGGAGCTGGTACAATAACAGGACCTTCTAGGGCGAAAAGTGCCTGAAACAAAAGCTCTTTTGAGCCCGGGCCTACTATAAGCATCTCTTGGTCAAAGTCATAATCAAATTTAGATTTATAATATGAACAGATAGCTCGTCTAAGCTC
>JAGSHJ010000336.1 GCA_023954595.1 Bacteriovoracaceae bacterium
AGACTGCTTAACATCAAAATATCTGATCAAGGAAATGTTCTCTACAATGAACACAATTCCAGTGACCGAACACCCCTACTTAGTAAGATCATGAATCTAAATGTCTACGGTAGAACTTGGGAATTCGAGATTAGAACCACCAAAAAATTTGAACAGGCCGCAACTAGTAACTTACCTATAACGATTTTGTTTTCAGGAGCAATGATTGAGGCCCTTTTAGTTATTCTATTTATAAATATGGCAAATTCAAAATCCAAGGCGGTAGAGCTCGCCAAAAAGATGAGCCATGAGGCGAACTTACAAAGAAGGAGCGCTGAGCAGGCATCCAAGCTCGCGGCATTAGGAGAGATGGCCGGAGGCATAGCTCATGAAATAAACAATCCATTAAATCTCATTATGACTCATTCATACTTTTTAAGTGAAATCGATAAACAGGGTCTTTCAAAAGATGTTGCTAATGAAATAACAGAATCTACAACCAAGATTGAAAGTTCAGTTCAACGTATTGCAACTATTGTTGATGGATTAAGGCACTTTAGTCGGGATGGTTCTCAGGATTCTCTAAAAAAGGAAAGTGTGGATTCCATACTTAAAGAAACGATTGAATTCGCAAAAGAAGGATTTAAGACAAAGAACGTTTCTATAATCTATGAATGTTTTGGTGATTCTTATATTAATTGTAATCGCGTGCAAATATCCCAGGTTCTAATAAACCTTTTAAATAATGCTCAGTTCGTTGCCTCCAAGTCACAAGAGAAGCAGATACATATTGGAGTTAACACAGACATCCAGAAAAGAATTTTAGTGATTAAGGTATCGAACTCTGGAGAGCAGATTCCAAAGGAATTGAGAGATAAGATATTTCAGCCATTCTTTACAACAAAAGAAGCAGGCCAAGGAACGGGAATTGGTCTAAGTATAAGTAAAAACATAGTCGAAGCACATGATGGCAAACTCTATCTTGACCCTCATAGTAGCCAAACTACATTTGTCATTGAGCTGCCCACAGTTTCTTCTTGAGCTTTTATGAATCAATCACTATGCTGGCCTAAAAAGGAGAATTTATGAGCAATAAAGTTACAGCATCTCACATTTTAGTTGAGCAAAAGTTTGAGGCGGAAGATATTTTAAAAAAATTAGAAGCAGGTGAAGACTTTGCAAAGTTGGCAAAAGATTACTCTAACTGTGGTTCAGCTAGAGATGGCGGAAACCTAGGTGAGTTCGGAAAAGGAATGATGGTTGCTCCATTTGAGCAAGCTGCATTCGCACTTGAGCCCGGACAAACAAGTGGCCTTGTTCAAACTCAATTTGGATACCACATCATCAAAAGAACAAAATAAAAAAAGGGAGGCATATGCCTCCCTTCTCTCTTTCAAAATTATTTTAATTTCTAATTATAAGTAATCTTAAACGAAGTAACATTACCTCTTACATCTCTCACGAGGTACATATCAAGTACACCATCTTTAGAAGTAAAGATGTGCCCATCTCCACGAAAGTTAAAAGCACTAGCAAGCTCATTGGCAACTTCCCTGTCAGTAACGTTAAAAGTCACAGTTTGATCTTCACCATTGATTACAGTGTGCTCATTAGTATTAAAATTTAAGGTACATGAGTTTGTCATAGGGACGAACTTACTTGTAGTACAAACCATTGAAAAAATTCTTAAATCATTTTCATCTACAAGGTTAATGCTTTTATTAGCGATCCCATATATGTCATCTGCAGCTACATTCATTGCATCAAATAGTGGCTGAACATCCTGGTCTTTATTGCTCATAAATAAAAACGCTCTCTCACTTTTATAAAAATGCGGGAGAATCTCAGCACTCACACTTGTACAAATCATTAAAAGCGTCATCATTACAAGTTTCTTCATAGTAATCTCCTTGTTTAATTTTAATACCTTAATTAATTCATGAACAGGATTCAAAAGCAAACGCACCGCGCATACAAATATAACTTATAGACCACTTGGAAATTCCAAATTAGACTCACATCCATGCAAGCAGATGAAAAAATTGAATTAGATAAACAAGAGAAAGAGAAGTTTGGAATCCCACAAGAGTGTGAGGCCTATCGTTTTATTCTTGAGAAGATTATCGAAGAGCGTTGTGATGAATTTGACTATGAGCTTGAAGAGCTAGGTTTTACTATTGCTGATAGAGATATGAAAAATGTGGCAACAAGCATATACACTTATAATGTTGTTGCCTACAAAGATTAGACGCAAAGGCTTAAACACTTCTCCTCGATACAAGCGAATTCACCTTCAATAACACTGTAGTGATGGACGTATTTTCTTGAGAGCCACCCCTCATCCATAAGTTTGGAAAACTTGGCAACGATTTTCTCGTTCTGCCAATTGAATACGATAATGTCCTTATCAGTATTGGCCTGTAGCTCTGAAGTCTTAGCAAAGCCATGAAACGGCTGAAGGTTCTCACCTGTAAAAGTTAGTGCAACATAGCCTAACTCTTCGAGCTCTTTTAGCTTTTTAGAACTTAGGTTAAGTGTTCTCTTCTTTAGTTGAACCATTGTTGTCATGCTTTCCTCCTCTGGCTTTAAATAACTGTACCTAAGTCGAGGCCAGAAATAATCGAGATCATCTTACATTTAGGTAAAAATTTATTTAATACCTACTAGCAAAGGTATCTATGTTTACTATATCACTCAAGATCAATACAATCATTCTATGCAAGAAATTAACGAAAAACAAACCAAGCTAGCTAATCACCCTCTCTATTCTGATATCAAGTCTATAGAAGAGCTTAAAATCTTTATGAAATGGCATGTTTTTGCTGTTTGGGATTTTATGTCCCTTCTAAAGTCATTACAGAGACAAATTACATCTATTGAGCTTCCTTGGATGGAATCAAACTATTCCCCAGAGCTTGTTAGACTCATTAATGAAATTGTTTTAGGTGAAGAATCTGATGTTGATTTTAATGGACGGCCATCAAGCCACTTTGCATTATATTTAGAAGCAATGGAAGAAATTGGAGCGGATACGCAACCTATAAAGTCGTTTTTAAGTGAACTCGACTTCAACTTGTTACCAGAACAAATCTCAGAAATCGTGACTTACCACCTTGAGCTTGCCAACAATGGACAGGTCCACGAAGTAGCATCTTCATTTTTTTATGGCAGAGAAAAACTTATTCCTGAAATGTTCACCTCTATTGTAAATATTCTAAAAGAAAATAACCTACATTGCCCGACACTTATATATTACTTTGAAAGACATATTGAACTCGATGGTGAAGAACATGGGCCGATGGCACTTAAATGCTTGGACCAATTAGGCAATAGTAAGACTAAGATCTCACAGATTAATTCAGTTGCTCTAGAGTCCTTGGAAGTTAGAAACAAGCTATGGAACTTTATCCATGAGCAAATTCAAAAGGCCGCCGATTAACGACGGCCATAGTAAAGCTATTCAGCTAGGACTTTTTGTTTATTAATTTTATTCATGATGTCTTGGTCTGCATCTCCCGCTTGTGAAGGGATATCAAACATTAGCTTTTGAACATACTCTGTTGGTTTATTATTTTTCACCAATAAGATCTGCTGTCCATATTCGATTCTCGCTTCTTCAACAGACTTCTCTCCATTGATAATTTCGTTTGCAAGATTTAGTGCCAAGAAGTTTGCTTCTTCCATATCGCACATTGCCGCCATTTCACCTGATGTTCTTCTTAAAAACACAGATCCATCATAGTTCCATACATCGGCTACTTGATTTGCTTTAGGTGCTTTATAGTCAACAACTTGCTCTAATACATCCTGGTGTTTCATGGGAAAGTTATG
>JAGSHJ010000489.1 GCA_023954595.1 Bacteriovoracaceae bacterium
TACTTAAAGAGCTCATTTCCAGGAGACTTTCAAAGGGAAATGCCTGCTGAGGTTAGGGGAGATATAAATGAGCTCATGGAAGATTTTTATTGCTACCTTATCTATCTTGTCAGTAATACTAAAAAAATCATGAGTAGATCAGAAGTGAAAAAAATCGTTGGAGTCTATTCACTGGAGCAGTTAGAACTAAGCATTGAAGATGACGATTTAAGTGATGATTTGCTTATGCGACTTGGTCATGTGGCTGATGTAAAAATTGATAGACTTATAAGGCATAATATTTTGAAAGAAGAAGATGGTAAGTTAAGCTCTCTTTGCACTAATCCTAAGATAAAAGTTTCAACTACGAAGAAACATCTCCCCAAACTATATACGTTCTTTAAAGAGAAAAATATGCATACGGGAAGAAACTTAATGTACGCTTACCAAGAGAGCATTCCACGCGAAACAATAAAGAAAATTGTAAATATACAATATGAAGCCTTCATGGAATGTTATAAATTAATGGAAAGTGAAAAAAATAAAGATGGAGAGATCTATCTTCTAACTTCTTACTTTGATAGCTTAGAGTTTAATTAGGATCGATATGAAATTACTTTTTATTATATTTTTAACTTTAAAGATGTCCCATGCCGGTACCTTTCAAGGTGGTGGAGGCGGTATGGCCGTAGACACGAGTATGAATCGTCTTGGAGCAAATGAGAAGTTTGATTTTAGAACAGGATTTTCACCTGCTGGAACAGGCTTAGATAAGGTTTGTTATATAAATGATGAAACGCTTAAAGCTAAAATAAAGAAAGAAAAATGTGAAAGAGTTTGGATTGTCGATTCTGATAGTCGTGGCTCAGTTTTTCCTCATGAATACGAGTTAACTGATAAGCAGTGGCGGGCCCAGGGCTCTCACGGTCGCTTTGGAGCTTATTATACGCCATCTTGTAAGACGCTTAAGACGACAGAGATTATCAAATCGATTCCTATGAAAAGAAAGGCTTGCCTCAAATGGGAAAACTATTTTAATGAGGATGGAGATCGAAGGTCTAGATGCGCCAAAAGAGGGTATAAGAAACTACCTAGGGCCCAAAGACTTGATACCTATCTTGATTTTGGCTCTTTTAGCGAGAGACAAAATTCCGGTTCAGCTATGTTCACAATTCCTCGTTGCCGTGAAGAGTTTCATTAAGACCTATTTTATTACACGTGAAACGATTTGAACTCAGATTTGTTTCACGTGAATTAAAAACTTCCCCGACAATATTTCATACGAAACAGGAATTTTAATAAAAATTTCCTATGAAACAAAAATCTCCATTATTTAAATTTCAAGATTGAGCTTTAGTTCTCTTGTTTCTATATCAGGGTCATTAGAAATATAGAACATCTAACAACACGAGGAGAGTTTGTTATGAAAAAGTTAATTGCATTAGTAGGACTAATTTTAGCAGGGAATGTTTTTGCTCTTGGAGCAAATGAGAAGTATGACTTTAACACTGGTTTTCATCCAGTTGGAGCTAGACTTCAGAATGTTTGTTACCTAGGTGAAGGACAACTTAAGGCCAAAGTAACAATTGAGAAATGTGAGCGTATTTGGACTGTTGATTCAGATGATCGTGGAGACGTTTTTCCACAGGATTATGTGCTAACAGATGCAGAGTGGAGAGCACAGGGTTCAAGTGGACGTTTTGGAGCATATTATACTCCTTCATGTAGAACCCTTACTTCAAAAGTTGTAACTAAAGTTATTCCAATGGTTAGAAGTGCATGTTTAAAATGGGAATCTTATTGGCATAATGATGGAGACGGTGATGGTGATACAAGAAGATCACGATGTGTTAAAAGAGGAACTAAGCCTCTACCTAGAAGACAGCGTCTAGATACTTACCTTGATTTTGGATCATACTCAGAACGACAAAACTCTGGTTCAGCTATGTATAAAATTCCACGTTGTAAATAATTAAAATAAAGGCCAGGTGTATGCTTGGCCTTTTTATTAATTTAGAGCATCCTTCATCGCAATCGTCGCAATCTCTTCAAGTTTTCCAAAATCCATCTTGGCGTGAGCCTCGCAAATAAACCATGGCTCTCTTGAGTCAGGCTCAAGCATGATGCCGCCTTTAATAAGATTCCAGGCAAATTTCTCATAAAGAGCACTGTCGGTGACTCGCCAGTCTCTATAATTTGAAGGAATTGAGCTGGTAAAATGAATCCCAAACATTGAAGAAGGTCCAGCAAAGGTATGCTCAATACCTGCGCTA
>JAGSHJ010000282.1 GCA_023954595.1 Bacteriovoracaceae bacterium
CTGAGAAGATTTCGTCTTTTGAAGTAACGAAGATTGTTCTCACAACCGCACTTGTCATTCATGAACTGATGGCCACAACTTCTACACTGAATATAATGTGAGTAGCCAAGCTTATTTATAAACACGAGGACTTGCTCGCCTTGCTCGAGCTTTGCTCTTATCGCCTTAATTGTTTCAGGCATTAGAGGGTATGCAGGATCATTTTCTTTAAATTGATCACGAGCATCTAGGAGTTTAAGCTTTGGAAAGTGACCCTCTCCAACCCTTTCTTTTAAAGTATAATAGTTTCTTCCACCAGTTTCTTTGGAAAACAATAAGTAGTTCTCCATAGTGGGAGTTGCGCTACCAAGCACAACCGTGGCCTTTGAGATCTGTGCTTTTTTAATTGCGACATCTCTACCATTATAAGGACAGCGATCACTTTGCTTAAAAGAGGTATCATGCTCCTCATCCACGACGACAAGGCCTAATTTTTGAATAGGTAAAAAGATGGAACTTCTAACTCCCATCACTAGTACTGGTTCGTCACTCTCTTTTAGCGCCTTCCAAATATTGTATTTCTCAGATGGAGTGACAGCACTGTGATAGCTGTAAACTTTATGGCCTAAATAGGCCTGAAACATTTTTATAAATTGAGGTGTTAGATTAATCTCAGGTAGAAGAAACTGAGCGGACTTGCCACTCTCCAGAGTCTTTTTGATTAGGTACAAATACACTAAAGACTTACCCGAACCGGTAACACCGTGAATATAATGTTGAGAAAATCCAGAATCAAGTCCAGATTCAATACTCTTATAAACCTCTTCTTGAGCTGGGCTCAGTTCATGCGGCAGCTGTTCATTGGCACCAACTTCAAAGGTTGGTTTTTTTGGACGCTTTAAGATCTTTGGCAAACAATCAAAGATCGTCTTACCAAGGCTATAGTGATAATACTTGGACATCCACTCATATAGAGAGATTTCCTTATCATCCAATCGAAATGAATTCTCAATCTTGCCTTCGCAAGCTTTGACTTTATCGAGTTTGAGTTTATCAAGCTCTTCAGGAGTGCTTTCACGTAAAACGACACCTTGGCTTTTTCTCTTACCAAGGGGCACGTTAACAAGATCACCTGTTTGGTAATCTTGATCTGAGCCATACGTGAGAATACTTTCAGTCTTTGGAAAGTTTACAGCGATTTGATAATACTTACTCATCCAGGACTTTTGGAAGCTCGCTATATTGATTAGGAAGAAGATCGCTAAATTTAACCTTCTCCACTATTTCATCTTTATTACTAATATAGATATCTAGCTCTGGTGAACAAAATTCGGACATTACCTGAAGACAAACTCCGCACGGATACAAGGCCGGTTGGGTGTTTGAACACACGACCACAAATTCCAGCTCAGGCTTTCCACCAAGAGTAGTAATCATATCGGATACCGCACTTCTTTCAGCACAAACACTAGCGCCATTAACCACGACTTCAACATTGGCCCCAGCAAACAACTCAGGATTGCCCTTGGCCTTCATAGCGGCACCAACTTTAACTTTAGAGTAATCGGCATATGCGTTTTTTCTAGATTTCTGTGCCAGCTCAAAAGCTTTTTGCACCTCATCACTTACTTTCATTATTGCTCCATTTCGTTGAAGACTACTGCGCCTTCCAACATCGTCATTTTAGCGCGGCCGTATAGTTTTAGTCCAATAAACGGTGAGTTTTGAGACTTTGAGGCAAATTCATGCGCTTTTACTTCATATTCTTGTTCTAAATCGAATAATGCTATATCCGCCAATTCACCTTCTTTCAATACACCATGAGGAAGTTTGAATATTTTGGAAGCACTAGCACTCATAAGATCCACACACTTTTCCAGACTTAATTTTCCAGTTTTAACAAACTTTGTGTAGATTAACGGAAAAGCGGTCTCAAGACCTATTATTCCAAATGGGGCCTTCTCAATCGGTTGTGCTTTCTCTTCAGGTGAATGAGGAGCATGGTCAGTGGCGATACAGTCAATTACCCCGTCAATGAGTGCCTTTTGACAGGCCAGCTTATCTTCTAGTGAGCGAAGAGGAGGATTCATTTTCCAGTTGGCATCTAAACTGCCGTCCTCTTTTTCAGGTATGTCTTCGTCACACAATAGTAAATGGTGCGGTGAAACCTCTGCTGTGACATTTAGTCCTTTGAGCTTTGCTTGTCTTACATGCTCAATACTTTTTCGTGTTGAAATATGTAACACGTGATAATGAGCACCTGTTTGTTCACTCATTTCACATCCGCGTCTTACGTGTTCAGATTCGGAATTTGAATCAATTCCTTTGATACCGTATTTCTCGCTGACTTGGCCTTTATGAATGGCACCACCTTGAGATAAGGACTCATCCTCACTGTGATCCAATATAGGAAGCCCCACTACTTGCGCAAGTTTCATGGCCTCTAGAAAAACTTCATCCTTTTGAACCCCTTTGCCGTCGTCAGTGATAGCAACAGCTCCAGAGGCCTTGAGCTTGGAGAAATCAGTTATCTTCTCCCCCTTTAGGCCAAAACTTAAAGCACCCGTTGGATAGACTCTACACAGGCCAATCTCTTTTTGTTTTTGCCACATTTGGGCGACAACTTCTGCCGTATCAGCTGTAGGAGTTGTATTGGGCATGGAGACCACAGTTGTAAAACCACCTCTTGCAGCTGTTTTACTGCCTGATTCGATATCTTCCTTATATTCCATACCAGGTTCTCTAAAGTGAACCTGAGGATCAACAAGTCCGGGTGATAGAAACATATGTTGGGCATCTATAACTTGCTCACAACCATTTATTTCAATTTCTTTATCTGATAATTTTAGGATCTTTCCATCATCCACAAGACAGTTGACTTTAATTAACTGCCCTCCCTCGTCCTTATTTAAAAATTTAGAAAGGGTTGTGGCATTTTTAATCAAAATCATGGATGTTCCTCTATAAAAGTTTTTTTAAATATTTCCCTGTAAGAGACTTTTTATTTTTAGCAACTTCTTCAGGTGTTCCTTGGGCAACGATCTGACCACCGCCCTTTCCACCTTCTGGACCCAAGTCTAGAATGTAATCCGCACTTTTAATAACATCTAGGTTGTGCTCAATAACAACAACACTATGACCTTTCTCCACAAGTCTATTCATGGCGTTTAATAAAACCTGAATATCTTGGAAGTGAAGCCCTGTCGTTGGCTCATCTAGAATGTATAAACATTTACCTCTTGTGGCCTTACTCAGTTCACGAGAGAGTTTCATCCTTTGAGCTTCCCCACCAGACAGTGTTGTTGAGGACTGACCAAGTTTTATATAACCAAGTCCGATTTCATCCAACACTTTGAGCGCTCTATGAATCTTTGTGTGGTGTTGGAAGAAGTCTTTTGCTTCCTCAATCGTCATGTCTAAAACATCAGCAATATTTTTGCCACGATACTCAACATTTAAGGTTTCTTGGTTGTATCGCTTACCTGAACACTCTGCACATGTGATATAAACATCAGGCAGAAAGTTCATCTCTACTTTAATAACCCCATTGCCCTCGCAGGTTTCACACCTTCCACCCTTAACGTTAAAGCTAAAACGGCCACCTTTATAGCCACGAACCTTGGCCTCATTTGTATTGGCGAACAATGTTCTGATACTATCAAATAGCTTTGTATATGTTGCTGGGTTTGACTTGGGAGTTCTTCCAATTGGAGATTGATCAATCTCTAGGACTTGGTCCAGGTTCTCTACCCCGGATATCTGTTTATAAAACTCTTTGGCCTTAACGTGTTTGCCCAGAAAGTTTTTAACTCCAGGAGCGAGAGCTTTATGCACTAGAGTTGACTTGCCAGAGCCACTAACACCACTCACCACAACTAGGCCTTCGAGAGGTATTTTGGCATCAAGGCCTTTAAGGTTATTTTTAGTAACACCTTTTAAGCTTATAAACTCTTTTAGTTCTCTTCGCTCTTTAGGTGTTGGGATTATTCGATCGCCATTTAAGTACTGTGCCGTAATCGAATTCGATTTAAAAAACTCTTTCGGTTTGCCTTGGGCCACAACTTCCCCGCCATGGACTCCAGCACCTGGGCCTATATCAATAATATAGTCAGCGTTGAGCATTGTATCTTCATCATGCTCAACAACAATAACAGTATTTCCAATATCACGAAGACTTTTCAAGGTTTCAATCAACCTATCGTTGTCTCTTTGATGAAGCCCAATACTTGGCTCATCCAGGACATATAAAACACCACTTAGAGCAGAGCCTATTTGTGTGGCCAATCGAATTCTTTGAGCTTCTCCACCTGACAGAGTATTTGCTGCGCGGTTGAGAGTCAGA
>JAGSHJ010000301.1 GCA_023954595.1 Bacteriovoracaceae bacterium
AGTCACACTATCAATTTGATCTTTAGTACCTGCAAGGCCTATGAAGTCTTTATGAAAGTAGCGAGCATACATTCCAACACTTGAAGCATCATCTCTTTGATGATCAACACTGATGAAGAGAACTTTTACATCTTCTCTATTTGGAATGTCTCTTAGAGCATTATTTACATAACTCAGTGACATAGGGCATACGTCTGGACACGTTGTAAATCCAAAATAAAGAATTACTGTTTGTCCCTTGTAGTCAGATAATGAGATGTCGCCTTTATCAGATGATAGAGTGAAGTCGCCTCCCTCAATCCCCATTGATCTGGCGCTATAAACCTGATCTTTTTCTTGATAGTTCATTTTGTAAACGACACCAAGGCCAAGAACAATAAGAGCAAATATATTTAAAATGATTTTCCACATAGATTGTTTATACTAAAGAATTACTGAAATTTATATGACACAAAACAGAAATTCACGTAAAATCAGGCCCTATGAAGCTAAATCCTTTTAACACAAAAATTGGCCTGGCCCTCGGTGGTGGAGCTGCTAAAGGCATTGCACACATAGGTGTGCTCAAGGCCTTTGAAGAAGAGAATGTGGAGATTAGCTATCTCAGCGGTACAAGTATCGGTGGACTAGTTGCAGCCTACTACGCCTTTGGTAAAAGTGCCGATGAAATAATGAAGCTTGGAAAAGAGCTTAGTTTTTCAAAAGTCGCAAACTTCACTCTTAGAAAACGAGGTTTTTTCACAACAGACTCCCTAGAAGAAATAGTCCTAAGAGACCTAGGTGAGGTCAATATTGAAGACTCCAAAATCCCACTGGCCATTGTAGCAACAGATATTAAAACAGGTGAAAAAGTCGTCTTTAAACACGGCCGTCTTGCAAGTGCTATTTGTGCAAGTGCAGCAGTGCCTGGGGCCTATGTTCCTGTTGAATACCAAGGAAGACTTCTAGTCGACGGAGGTATCACAGAAAACGTTCCTGTATCTGTCGTTGAAGAGATGGGAGCTGGAATTACAGTTGGAATTGATTTAAATGGTGTTCATAAATATCCTGATCCTCAAGACTTTATGGGTGTTTTAGGAAATGCATTTGATATAGCGATTGACCTGCGTACTCGCGACCAGCTCAAAAAAGCAGACATTGTCGTCTCTCTGGATCTGAGTAATTATTCAAGACTTGGTAATATTGAAAATGCGCAAGATCTTTTTATGGAAGGCTATATGCCTATGAAGAGTAAAATCGCAAAAGTATTATGGTACAAAAGAACAAATCTTCTTCAGTACGCTAAAAAGGTAGTGAAGGAGCTAATCCCGCTTAAGGTTCCACAGATATTCAAACACTACAAAGATAAGATTCCAAAAATCGAGATATAAAAAAAGGCCTCATCCGAGGCCTTGGCTTTTTCTTTTTAAAAAAGTTAGATATTTAATCAACCGTTATCGGTTGAAATTTCTTTCTCTTGGTCCGCGATTGAATCCACCGCCACCACCATTTCTAGGCGGTCTGTCTTTAGCGATATCAATCTTTAAGGTTCTACCAAAAAGCTCTTTTCCGTTAAGCTCGTCAACAACTGCTTGAGCTTCTTCGGCACTTTCCATCTCTACAAAACCAAAACCTTTTTTTCTGCCAGTGTCTCTGTCAGTGATTAGCTTTACCGATGTTGCAGTTCCAAACTGGCCGAAAGCATCAGATACTTCCTCTTCGGTGATTTCATAGGGTAGATTTCCCACGTACAATTTCTTCATTTCAAATCCTTTACATAACGCCTATCTCTAGACGGAAAATAGTATCTTTCGAGGCCTAAATTTTGTGGAAATTCAAAACTAGGGATCATCGAACTTTTTCAATATAGCGCCATTTGAGAGTTCATAACACTAAATTTTGCCTGTATTTACGCTAGATTTATAAAATTAAGAAACCTTTATATTGCTCATACTGCTTCTTGATACAGCCCCCCAGAAAATGCATCGAGTAGCGTCATACTTGTGTGTTTAAATTTACACTCAACAATGAGCCTCTGCGCATCAGTTTGTTTTGGATAGATCCCAGCTGTGAGCTCTAAATCACTAACAAAAAACTTCTGATTGATGTCTAAATTCGTAATATCAATCCTAATATAATCAGGAAGTTGTGACCTTTTCCCTCTTAGAATTAGAGAGTTACATGCTTGATAGACCACGGCCCCCTTCTTCTCCCCTAAAGCTGTACCAGTGGTTAAAATCGGTACACGCTTCTCAGTGAAGTCCTCGTCATTTAGGATCTCGTATCTCAGAATTTCGACTCTCACTCCATCCACATTCTTTGTAAGAGAGCTCCTATACTGGGCATGTAAAATTTCCCCGCAATAGTCTAAATCGAAGATCTCCCCCTCTTTGATCTGTGAACAATCTATTTCCCTAGTAAGTAAAAAGCCGCAAAACTCCTCTACATTATCACCATAGAAAATAACCGGAATAAGGCCTGCCTGATACTTTTCGGCCAAGCACTTATCACTCATATTTCTTTTACGCGGTACAATTGTTAGGCAATCTTTCATAACTTCTCCTATAAGGGCTTTGATGCGCTTCACATCAAATTGTCTGGCCTATTTTCATAGACCGATAAATCAAATTTATCCCATGATAGAGATATTTGATTCGATATAAGGTTAATTGCCGGTTAATATTTATTTACTAGCTAATCACTCAAGGAGAAAAGAATGGAAAACACAATTCAATTACTAAACCAAATTCAAGCAGACTCTCTTACAATGTATACTAAACTTCATAACTATCATTGGAACATCAAAGGACTACAGTTTTATGGAATTCATGAGAAAACTGAAGAGTTCTATAACTACTTTGGAACTATGTACGATGACGTAGCTGAAAGACTTCTTCAACTAAACGTGAAGCCAATTGTTACTCTTAAAGGTGCACTAGAGAGAACTAAGATTGAAGAAGAGACTAAAGACGACTTCAATATCCAATATGCTGTAGAGAACATTATTAAAGACTTTAACTACTTCCTAGGAGCATTTAAAGAGCTTTCCCAGGCATCTGAAGGCGACGCTCCTACACAAGCATATGCAGATGACCAAATTGGACACTTCCAGAAAGAGATCTGGATGCTTAAGTCTCTAATCGAATAGTAAAATCAAACACTTAATTTAGTAGGGAGACTATACTCTCCTTACTAAACTAATCTTGCTGACTCCTATATTATTTTCAATTCAATTGCTTCCCACACCCATTCAGTTAATATTTCTTCATATTTAAAAGGAAATCTTAATGAGGGCATTTGCCATTATATTTTTAGTAATTCAGCTGTTAGTAATTCCATTAACATCCCACAGCTCAACTCAAGCGCCAGGGATATGGATTCCTAACTTTGTTCGTCTTCAATGTACTTATACATATGAAAGCTTTGACTCTCCTATTCTAAAAGAAGATGTCTTTACAGTGATTGGAGAAAATAGCGAGCAATCAAATACCATTGAATTTAAAACTTCAATAAAAGACATTCCGGCATTCTTTTTTAATAACCACAACAGCTACCCTTCAAGTGTATGGCATTATGATTCAAGTATTAATTTTCATGCAACGTTGTATGGTGATGAGTTAAAATATGAATTTCAATTTTTCAATTATATAGATCAACAAAGAGGCATCATCGCTTTAGTTGATGAAACACGGGTCATTTCTACTAATAAGCTCCTAACAGATGGTGCAATGACTTTTGCCTACCACGAGGGGCTTGTAGAATCCTCAAGATCAAACACTGGGCCGTGGGTAAATGAGTCTAGTGTGAAAATTAAAAGCTGTTCTGTAGATATGTTTTAAGAGGCCTATTGCTAGGCCTCTATCAATTTTTATGAAGCAATTGAGTCAGCACTAGTGCCAGTTGTCTCAGTCTCTTCAGGCATAACCTGTTCTGTATTTGTCTCCATTGATACATTTGAGAAAGAGCAAACGATCACATTTTGTCCCGGATTATCCTCTGTTGTCTCAACACCTTGAGGCAGATTTAAATCCTTCACTTCCAATTGTTCATTAACATCAAGCTCGCTGATATCAACTTCTAGTTCTTCCGGCAGATCTTTGAATTTTCCTTTTAAAGAAATAAACTTTTTTGTCTGAGTGGTCACACCACCTTGCTTTTGTCCCTTTGCCTCGC
>JAGSHJ010000332.1 GCA_023954595.1 Bacteriovoracaceae bacterium
AGTTTACAACATCTGATGCAAGACCTGCGTTGAATTGTGTCGCTAGTCTTGGAAGCATGTCCTTACCAACAGCAGTTGCACCACTGAATACATAGTCATAACCTTGAGACTCAATGAAGCCCTTTAGAGCGTTTGAGTAACCCTCTGCAGAGTACTTGTCCAGGTTGTCACCTTTAAGCTTGTGAACCTTTTTAGCGCCGTAGTCACCAAGAATTTTTACTTGGTCATCGGATAAATCACCAAAAACGGCTACGTCTACTTCTTGTCCTGCAGCTTTGCCAAGAATTTCAAGAGTGACAGGTTTGATCTTATCTTTGCTTACTTCTGAAAATACTAATACTTTTGCCATGTCAAAATCCCTCTCTTATAAAACTTTTGCTTCTTCTCTGAGAAGTTTAACAACTTCGGCAACAACTTCTTGCTGCTTTGCTTCGTCAGTTGCGTCAAACTTTTTACCAGCTGGTTTTTCTGGCGGAAGTTGAAAGTTGCTGTATTTAAGTCTTTGGTCGTCGTCAGAAACACCAACGTCTGCAAGACTTAACTGTTGCATAGGCTTTCTTTTCGCTTTCATAATTCCTGGTAAAGAAGCGTATCTTGGAGTGTTGATTCCCTTGTTAGTAGCAAGTACGCAAGGAGTGGAAACCTCGTAAACTTCTAGAGCTCCACCTTCAACTTCTCTTTTAACAGTAATTTTGTCGCCACTTTTCTCGTAGCCAACGATAACTGAAACACTTGGCAGGTCCATCATTTGTGCAAGAACCTGTGGAACTTGAAGACAGTCGTCATCAATACCTTGCTTTCCTGCAAATACGATGTCAGCTTGCTTGCCACTTTTGTCGATCGCACCCTTAAGGGCCTTTGCAATCGCATAAGAGTCCAAGTTGTCATTTGCTTCAACTAGTATTGCGTCATCAGCACCCATTGCCAAAGCTGTTCTAAGTGCCTCAGTGTCTTTAACACCGCCAACTCTAACAACTGTAACTGTTGAACCTGGGTTGTCTGCCTTAACTAGAAGTGCTTGCTCAACTGCAAACTCGTCATAAGGGTTCATAATCCACTTGATGGAAGTGGTTTCGATAAATGTTCCATCAGCATTCGGCTGAACCTTTGTCTCGGTGTCTGGAACTTGCTTTACACAAACAAAAATGTTCATTTTAAAACTCCTTCTTATAAAAAATTATTTTCCTAGAACTTCTCTTGCGATTACTAATCTTTGGATTTGACTGGTGCCTTCATAAATCTGAATTAACTTTGCATCCCGCATAAGTTTTTCAACAGGATATTCTTTGCTATAGCCATAACCGCCATATATTTGTACCGCATCTGTTGTATTTTGCATACACGAATCGGCTGCAAACGCCTTAGCGTAGGATGCTATCTCTGTATTTCTCTCTCCGTTATCAAGAAGCCATGCTGCTTTGTGGACAAGAAGGCGTGATGCTTCTGTCTTCATCGCGATATCTGCAATCATAAATTGCACGGCCTGATGCTTAGCAATTGGAACTCCAAATTGAACCCTTTGCTTTGAGTATTCCTTAACACAATCAAGTGCTCTTTGTGATCCTCCAACTGCAGAGGAGGCCACTAAGGGCCTTGAGTGGTCAAGAGTCTTCATAGCTATTGACCAACCTTCACCAGGCTTACCTAACATATAGTCTTTAGGAACTTTTACGTTTTCAAATTGAATGGATCTTGTATCGGAAGAACGATGTCCCATCTTGTCTTCTTTTTTACCAATTACAATGCCCTCAATATCTGACGGAACTACAACCGCACAAAGGCCTTTGTGTTTAAGCTCTGGATCTGTCGTACCGTACACAACAAACTGATGAGCGTGAGATGCATTTGTGATCCACATCTTGGACCCGTTAATAATCCAATGGTCTCCACCATCTTTTATTGTTGTTTTAATGCCCGCTGCATCTGAACCGTTACCAGGCTCTGTTAAGCAGAACGCTGCAATTTTGAATTCCTCAGTAAATGGTCTAAGGAACTTCTCCTTCTGCTCTTTAGTTCCGGCAATTACAATTGGAAGAAGAGCAAGATCATTTGCCATAAAAGAAGTATTCATTCCCATACAACCATAGGCCAACGATTCACCAATAATGACAGAGTCCAATGCTGAAAAACCAACACCGCCAAACTCTGCAGGGATTGAAGTATTTATTAAACCAAGCTCCCATGCTTTTTTAAATTCCTGCATTGGGAAGGTTTCTTTTTCATCATATTCTTGTGCCTTTGGAATTAGCTCGTTCTTGGCAAACTTCATCGCCATTTCTTTCATCTCTTGCTGTTCAAGACTTAATTTAAAATCCATACATTCCTCATCATTAAGAAAGTGCAAAGGCCTCATGGTCAAAATCCAATGAGACGTTTAGCTTGTTTTTATTCAACTCAAAAAATGGAAGCTCCATTAAGGGCAATACAACGAATGCTCTTTCTCTCCATCTAGGGTGAGGAACTTGAAGTGTGTCAGTGTTAACACTCATCTCTGCCCAAAAAATTATATCCATATCAATGGTGCGCGGTCCTTTATCAATGACCCGTTGTCTTCCCAATATTTTTTCTTTCTCTAAAAGTTCAAGCATAACCGTTTCGGGTGTTTGGCTAGGAATTTTAAATTCTAAAACTTGATTTAAAAAATCGGGCTGATTGGAGTAGTCTACCGCGGAGGAAGTATAAATTCTGCTTTCTGCAATGAAATCAAAGGTTTCGCTAAGTAAATTCTTGGCTTTTTGAAGGTTTTTTAGCTTATCTCCAATATTGGAACCTGTAGCAATGATTAAACTCATAAACAGATGATAACAGCTTTTGCTATTTATCTTTCTGTTCTAGGTCATCTTTTTCTTCATCTTCTTGGATCGTTTGAGCTTTTTTGAACTTAAACATATAGCCCTCAGGAATTGAAGGCAGTGCTGTATTCTTTGGAGCGGACGGAGAAGTCTTCACTCCACATGAAGATAGGAATATTAATAAGGCAAAAACTAATGTATTTTTAGAATTCAATGGCAAACCCCAAGCTAATAATGTCATTGCCAAGGTCTGCTTTTAAAAACCAACCTGGTACTAAACGTCTAAGTAATGTCACACCAAACACTGGTTGGTCTTGGCCTAAGTCTGCAATGAGGTCTTCCTCTTGAGCATTTAATGTGGCACTTGTGCTTTGTCCTGCATCAGGACTAGAAACGTTATAAATCTGGTAGCCCACATATGGCATCACATAAGAGTATAGTGGTGCTTTGAACGTATATTTTAATCTAATAGTGAAGTTATTAATTAGAGTTTGAGCACTCTTTGCTGGAAAATCACTCAATAATGTTCTTCCGTAAAGCCCTTCAAGCCAATAGTTATCGTTGAACTGGTAGGCCCAAGAAAATGCCCATTGGTTGTTAACCTCTGTTTCAGCTTCTGCGAGAAGAGTGTTCTCAAATGAGTATTGTGACCATGCTGCACCAACAACATTATCCGGTTTAATATGACGATTGTCTTTATCGAAGAAGTTTACACCTTCTTCAATGCTTGTATCTATATCGTATAGGTCTTCTTCAGATTCTATCTTTTCGATATCATCTTCAACTTGAGGCTTTGGTGCTGCTTTTACAAATAATTTAGAGTCATCGCCTTTGAGAACACGAATATCTAATCCTGTTCTCATTAATGACCATCTTTTAAGTGAATATATTTTTAATATTTTTATCCCTGCCTGGCCTGCGTGGGTTTTACCTACAAGTGCTCTTGCTACAGGATCCCTTTCACCTAAAACGAGGGTGATAAAGTCACCCTTTTGAAGCATTTCATTTGTGTTTGTGATTATGAAGATTTTCTGACTTCTAGAGATAATACGAACAGTCTCTGTGAATATTTCAGCTGAGTCC
>JAGSHJ010000150.1 GCA_023954595.1 Bacteriovoracaceae bacterium
AATGTATTTGTGGTAAATACAAAAGAATGAAGCACAGAGGTGTAGTTTGTGAAAAGTGTGGCGTTGAAGTTACACTTTCCAAAGTACGTCGTGAAAGATGTGGGCATATTGAACTTGCGAGTCCAGTGGCACACATTTGGTTCTTAAGATCACTTCCATCTAGAATTGGTGCTCTACTTGATCTTACACTTAAAGATCTTGAGAGAGTTCTATACAACGAAGCATATATCGTTCTTGAGTCTTCTACAGACGGTCAAGAGGGTGGTCTTCAAATTGGAACTATTCTTTCTGAAGGTAAAGCTCATGAGTTGAAGGCTGCTGGTGTAGACTTCAAGGCTGGAATGGGCGGAGAGGTTGTAAAAGACCTTTTATCTAAAGTGGACATTGATACCCTAAACAGAGATCTAAGAAGAAACCTTAAAGAGACTACGACTGAGCTAAATAGAGCTAAGATCATCAAGAGACTTAAAGTTGTTGAGTCTTTGATCAAGTCTCCAAATAAGCCAGAATGGTTTATGATGGATGTTATTCCGGTACTTCCACCAGACCTAAGACCACTAGTACCTCTAGAGGCTGGTCGTTTCGCAACATCTGATTTAAATGACTTGTATAGAAGAGTTATTAACAGAAATAATCGTCTAAAAAGATTGAAGGAACTTAATGCTCCTGAAATCATTATTAGAAACGAAAAAAGAATGCTTCAAGAAGCTGTTGACGCTTTATTCGACAACGGTAGAAGAGGTAAGGTCTTTACTGGCGCTAACAAGCGTCCACTAAGATCACTTTCTGATATGCTTAAAGGTAAGCAAGGTAGATTCCGTCAAAACCTTCTTGGTAAGCGTGTCGATTACTCTGGACGTTCTGTTATTGTTGTTGGTCCAAACCTTAGACTTCATCAATGTGGTCTTCCAAAAGCAATGGGCCTAGAGCTATTCAAGCCTTTTATCTATAACAAGCTGATCGAAAAGGGTCACTGTACTACGATTAAAGTTGCTAAAAGAATGGTTGAGCAACAAAAGCAAGAAGTTTGGGATATCCTAGACGAAGTTGTTAGAGAACACCCAGTTCTTCTAAACCGTGCACCTACACTACACAGACTTGGGATCCAAGGTTTTGAGCCTGTTTTAATTGAAGGTAAAGCTATTCGTCTACACCCATTGGTTTGTACAGCATTTAACGCTGACTTCGATGGTGACCAGATGGCAGTTCACGTTCCTCTATCTGTGGAAGCACAAATTGAGTGTAGAGTTCTTGCAATGTCTACAAACAATATTCTTTCTCCAAAAGATGGAACACCAATCATTGTACCTTCCCAAGATATTGTACTTGGTATGTACTATATGAGTAGAATTCGTCCATTTGCACGTGGATATGGACAAACTTTCTCTTCAAAAGAAGAGGCTCAGTTTGCATACCACACAGGAAAACTACACCTTCAAGCTCCTATCAATGTAAGAATTGATGGTGAGACGATTGAAACTACTGTTGGTAGAACATTTGTTCACGATATCATTCCTAGCTGCTTGAACTATGAAGACATTAACAAAGTTCTTAATAAGAAAGAACTTGGTAAGCTTCTTGATCTTGCACATAGAAAAGGTTCTGAGAAAGATACTGTTCTTCTGGCTGATGCAATTATGCAGACTGGTTACAACTATGCAACCAAGGCCGGTATTTCAATTAACGTAAAAGATATGACTATACCTGGTGAAAAACCAAGTATTATCCAAACATCTCAGGATGAAGTAGATCGTATCACACAAGAATATAATGAAGGTTCTATCACTAATGGTGAGCGATATAACAAGATTGTAGACGTTTGGGCACAAACCAACGAAAAACTTTCGAAAGTTATGATTGATAACCTTTCAGTTGATACCTTTACTGGCGAAAAAGATGGTGAGCAAAAGAACGCTCCATCATTTAACTCTATCTTTATGATGGCAGACTCTGGTGCAAGGGGTTCTGCAGCTCAAATTAGACAGTTAGCTGGTATGAGGGGCTTGATGGCAAAACCATCAGGTGAAATTATTGAAACACCAATTACATCAAACTTTAGAGAAGGTCTTTCAGTTCTTGAATACTTCTCTTCTTCTCACGGTGCTAGAAAGGGTCTTGCCGATACGGCACTTAAGACTGCAAACTCTGGTTACCTAACAAGAAGACTTGTAGATGTTGCTCAGGATGCAATCATTAGAAGTAAAGATTGTGATGCTGATGACGGTATCGTTTTGATGTCTATTGTTGAAAATGGTGAAATTTCTGAACACCTTTCAAGAAGAGTTATGGGACGTTCTGCACTTGAAGACGTTCTTGCAAAAGATGGTTCAGTTCTATTTAATAGAAACCACATCTTCTCTGAAAGAGATGCTGAAATAATTGAAAATGAAGATATTGACCAGATTGCGGTTAGATCAGTTCTTACATGTAAAGAAAAGTACGGCTTTTGTGCTCAGTGTTTCGGTCGTGACCTTGCCCGTGGTGGAATGGTTAGTGTTGGCGAAGCAGTTGGTGTAATTGCGGCTCAGTCAATTGGTGAGCCTGGTACACAGCTTACAATGCGTACATTCCACGTTGGTGGTACTGCAACTGCAGGCGCACAAGTAAATAAAACTGAGACTAAAACAGCTGGTATCATCTCTTATGACAACGTAAAAACTGTTAAGAGAGCTGATGGTAGTATGGTCGTTATGAACAAGATTGGTGAGTTTGTCATCAAGACTGATCAAGGCGATGAGAAAGAACGTTACCCAGCGATTTATGGTTCAACTGTCTTCTTTAAAGACGGTCAGGAAGTTAACGTTGGTGATAAAATTCTTGAGTGGGACCCGTTTGCTATGCCATTGCTTGGTGAAGTAGTTGGTAAGGTCGTTTTCGAAGATATGGTTGTTGGTTCAACTGTACGTGAGGAAATGGATGCTGTTACCGGTCTATCACACAAAGTTGTTGTAGAGTCTAAGAGTAAAGAAGACTCAAGCAAGCAACCTAGAATCGTTCTTGTTGACGAAAACAATGAGCCAATCATTGTTCCAGGTACTAAAAGACAAGCAGTATATAGACTGCCTGTTGGATCACACATTACTGTTAATGAGGGTGATTCAGTTGATGCTGGTACAGTTATTGCGAAGGTTCAACGTGAATCTACAAAAACAAAAGATATTACTGGTGGTCTTCCACGAGTTGCTGAACTTTTTGAGGCTAGAAAGCCTGCAAACTCGGCTCAAATTGCTGATACTGCGGGTACTATCGAGTATGGCCCAGAAGTTAGAGGCTCAAGAAGAATCATCATTAAACCTGAAGATGGTAGTGAACCATCAGTTGTTGCTATACCGAAGGGACGTTATGTCATCGTAAATGAAGGCGATTATGTCCGTGTGGGCGATCCTATTATGGATGGACCTACTAACCCTCACGAAATTCTGCGCGTTTTGGGTGAAAAAGAAGTTGCAAGGTATATCGTTGATGAGATTCAAGAGGTTTACCGTCTTCAAGGTGTTAAGATTGATGATAAGCACATTGAGGTTATCGTCACGCAAATGCTTAAGAAGGTTGAGATTAGTAAGGCCGGAGACTCAATGTTTGTTGAGGGCGACTCAATTACTAAGTCAACTCTTAAAGAAGAAAACGAGAAGCTTGTTGCTGATGGAATGGAACCTGCCGAGTCTAGACCATTGCTTCTTGGGATTACAAAGGCGTCTTTGAGCACTGATTCTTTCTTGTCTGCGGCATCGTTCCAGGAGACAACTAAGGTTCTTACTCAAGCGACACTTGAAGGTAAGAAAGATTACTTACGCGGTCTGAAGGAAAACATTTTGATGGGTAGGTTGATTCCTGCGGGAACTGGAGTTTCACGCTATAAGGACTTCCGATCAGTAGAAAAGCCTGACGAAGATCATGTTAGTTTAACAATGTAAACAAAACCCTTGTTTTAGCATGAGCTGTGCGCTATAAGCTCATGCTACATGCAAGTGTATTTAAGGAGTAATGTAGATGCCAACTATAAATCAGTTAGTTAGAAAGGGAAGAAAGGCGAAGTACGAAAAGACTAAATCGCCAGCTCTTCAAGCTTGTCCACAAAGAAGAGGTGTATGTACTCGTGTTTACACGACAACACCAAAGAAACCAAACTCTGCAATGAGAAAAGTTTGTAAGGTTAAATTGACTTCCGGATTTGAAGTAATTTCATATATCGGTGGTGAAGGTCACAACTTGCAAGAGCACTCAATCGTTCTTATTAGAGGCGGTAGAGTAAAAGATTTACCTGGTGTTCGTTACCACACTGTTAGAGGTGCATTAGATGCCAGTGGTGTAGACAAAAGAAGACAGCGTCGTTCTAAATACGGTGCTAAGAGACCTAAACAATAAGGGTATAAATCATGAGTAGAAAACATAGAGCACAGACAAGAGAAGTTCTTCCTGATCCACAATTTGATGATATCGTTGTTACAAAGTTCATTAACGGCCTAATGATAGGCGGTAAGAAATCTGTAGCTGAAAAAATCTTCTATGGTGCGTTGGATAAAGCACAGGAAAAAACAGGCGAAGAAGGAATCAAAGTTTTTAAGAAAGCTATGAGTAACGTAAAGCCTTCAGTTGAAGTTAAATCAAGAAGAATTGGTGGGGCAACTTACCAAGTTCCTATCGAAGTAAGACCTCAGAGACGTCAATCTTTGGCCATTAGATGGATCAGAGACAACGCTAGAGGAAGAAACGGTAGAAGTATGTTAGACAAGCTTTGTGATGAGCTAGTTGATGCTGCAAACAGCAGAGGCGGAGCAATCAAGAAGAAAGAAGACGTCTACAAAATGGCTGAAGCCAACAAGGCTTTTGCTCACCTTAAGTGGTAATTATCTTTACGATATAAACACAGAAAAGGAGCGGTTCCCGCTCCTTTTTTATATTATAGAGAAAGTTATTCTATGAAAGATCTCACGAAAATTAGAAATATTGGCATCATGGCACATATCGATGCCGGTAAGACCACCACTACTGAAAGAATCTTATACTATACAGGTAAGAACTATAAAATTGGAGAGGTTCACGAAGGAACCGCTACAATGGATTGGATGGTTCAAGAGCAAGAAAGAGGTATAACAATAACCTCTGCTGCTACAACTTGTATTTGGAAAGACCATAATATCAATATTATTGATACTCCAGGCCATGTGGACTTCACAATAGAGGTAGAAAGATGTCTTAGAGTTCTTGACGGCGCCGTAGGCGTGTTTTGTGCTGTAAGTGGTGTTGAACCCCAGTCTGAGACTGTGTGGAACCAGGCGGACAAATACAAGGTCCCTAGGATTGCTTTTGTAAACAAGATGGACCGAGTTGGTGCAGACTTTCACTCTGTAGTTGGCGAAATCAAGGATAAGCTTGGTAAGAATGCTTCTCCTGCTCAATTACCAATTGGCAGTGAAGATAACTTTCAAGGTATAATTGATTTAATAAAATTAGAAAAAATTACTTGGCTTGATGAAGATCTTGGAGCCAAGTTTGAAATAAGTAAGCTTAATGATGATGAGCTCGATGAAGCTCAGATGTATAGAGAAGAACTTATAGAGTCGATCGCAGACTATGATGATGAGTTAGCTGAAACATACTTAGGTGGAGATGAGGTCTCTTCTGAGTTATTGTTAAGAGTTCTAAGAAAGGCTGTGATTAAGCATGAGTTTATACCTGTCTTTTGTGGAACAGCATTTAAAAATAAAGGAGTTCAGCCCCTTTTAGATGCAATCATTGATTTAATGCCAAGTCCTGTGGATGTAGGTGAAGTCAAAGGTTATGATACAAAAAATACCGAGAAAGAAATTTCTAGAAAACCTGATCCAAGTGAAGAGTTTTCTGGTCTTGCTTTTAAGATTGCTACTGACCCATTCGTTGGTCAATTAACTTATTTTCGAATTTATTCAGGGGAGCTTAAAGCTGGCTCGCAAGTTTTTAATCCCTTAGAAAATAAAAAAGAACGTATCGGAAAAATTCTTCAGATGCATGCCAACAAAAGAGAAGAGTTACAGACAGCTAAAGCTGGCGATATTGTTGCTTTGACTGGCCTAAAGTATACAACTACAGGTCAAACTCTTTGTGCTTCAAATAAACCAATTATATTTGATTTAATGGAGTTTCCAGAAACAGTTATATCTATTGCAATAGAGGCTAAGACAACAGCAGATGAAGATAAGCTGCATAAGGTCTTGGACCAGTTAAAGATGGAAGATCCGTCCTTTAAGTTTTTAACAAATAAAGAAACTGGGCAATTGCTAATATATGGGATGGGTGAGCTACACCTGGAAATTATTGTAGATCGTCTTGAGCGTGAATTTAAAGTTGGTGTAAATGTGGGCTCCCCACAGGTTTCTTACAGAGAAAGTATTTCATCTAATGCTACTGCTACTAAAGCTTACAGAAAAGAGATCAATGGAAAAATGCAGTATGGCGAAGTTACCCTAGAGGTAGAGCCGCAAGAAGATGAGCTTGTCTCTTATGAGCCAGAATTTAAATCTAGAGAAATACCAAAAGAATTTTTTGAAGCTGCCGAAAAGGGTGTTTATGACTCTGTACTTGGTGGTGCATTAGCTGGATATCCGTTCATATCTATCAAAGCAAAATTGAAAGGTATGAAGTTTGATGATATGGACTCAAATGAACTGGCCTATACTATTGCAAGTTCAATGGCTTTCAAAGAGGCATGCCAGAGTGCGGGCCTAGTCCTTATGGAGCCAATTATGGATCTTGAAATTATCACTCCTAGCGAGAGTACCGGAGATGTTATTTCGGACTTAAACTCCAGGAGAGGAAGAATCGTTTCAATGAACCCAAAAGCCGATAAAGAAGTTATTAAGGCAGAAGCACCGTTGGCTGAAATGTTCGGATATAGTACAGACCTTAGAAGTAAGACTCAAGGTCGTGCAAACTTTACAATGACCTTTAAAAAATATGAAAAACTAGAGCATAGTTTATCAAAGAAAGTGTTAGAAAAACGAGGAATCTTTATTTAGGAGAAAGATTATGGCAAAGGAAAAATTTGATCGTAGTAAACCGCACGTAAACATCGGTACTATTGGTCACGTAGATCACGGTAAAACAACTTTGACAGCTGCAATCACAATGACAATGGCCGAGAAATTCGGTGGTGTTGCTAAAGATTACGCTGCAATCGATTCCGCTCCGGAAGAAAAA
>JAGSHJ010000223.1 GCA_023954595.1 Bacteriovoracaceae bacterium
TATTATTTTTAAAAATAAGGGGAACCTATGAAATACTTCGCTAGTTATTTTTGTCTACTAGGTCTTTTAACTGGATGTCTTAATACAAATAGCTCTGATATGAGTGAAAAATCAAAAGCAATGTATGCTCTTGGACATAGGTATGCTTTTAAAATGCGCTATTTAAAACCTGCAGAGAAGGATGTTGATTATTTCGTAAAGGGTATCAATGATGGCCTAAAGGGTAGTTCAATCGAAGGTCTTGATATTGAGGCGGCACTTAAGAAATCAGAGCAAATAATTACGAAAAATAAACGACTTGTTGCAACTGAGAAGATGGGACAACAGCAAAAGGCCGTTTCAGAATTCATTCTAGAAAATGACCTAATTAAGTCGGACACAGGCCTATTCTATAAAATCATTGAACAGGGTGATTCTGATGATGTTGTAAGCAAAAATCGGCCATTTGTTCGCTTACGATATGTTGGTAAAAAACTAGATGGTACTGTCTTTGATAAAACATCTGATCAAAATCTTCCAGTGTTTCCTATAAGTGCGACCATTGAGGCCTGGAAAGAAGCCATCCCGATGATTGGCGTCGGTGGAAAAATTTTGATTCTAGCACCATCTGACTTGGCCTTCGGAGCAGGAGGAGCGCCTCCAAAAATATCTGGTGGTGAGTCAGTGATCTTTGAGCTTGAACTTGTAGACACCTCCTCAGAGCTTCCCAAATCATGAAATAGCACATAGTACCCTTCAAAGGCCTACGCATGTAGGCCATTGTCTTAAATCACTTCTTTTTACTCCACTATTTTTATACTCCTTAAGAATAATTAAGAGGATCTATTCGTTAGGTTTACTTAATTAAGTTTTAATCATCGCCGATTAATGTAGCTACAAAACCTTAATACCAGAAGAGTTGTGAACTCGTGGGGGAACCTTGAAAGCTTTAACTATAAAAAAACAATTACTACTTTTTGCAATGGTACTTCTTTGTCTACAAGGTGGAATTGTATTTGTAGGCTACAGCGCCTTAGTTAGTGTTAAGGACAACCTTTACTCTGTATTTGAAAGAAGGCTTCCAAGTATTGATAACCTTGTTCAGGCAGATCGGGACTTTCAACAGTCTTTGGTTGCTGAAAGAAGTCTATTGCTTGAAGGTTTGACCAGTGAAGAGAAGGCAAAGTTCGCAGCAGAGTATCACAAAAATAAAAAACAAGTGCTTGAGAGATTTAACGTTTATAAGGCCCTTGCGAGCTCTTCAAAAGAAGAGGAGATTATTCAAAAATTTGAAGAAAACTTAAAGCAATGGGAGAGCACATCCAAAAGTCTTCTCAATATTGATGAGCTTGGTAATTTTAATGTTTCAGGCGAGAAAACAGAAATCATTCATAGAAGTCTTCAATCAGTAAATGAGAAGTTTGAACAATCAAGAGATCAGTTAGACCTCCTTCAAGACCACATCCTTAACCTTGGTGCAAGTGAGTTTGATCAAGCTGTAGACAAATATAAGAGTGCTGAGAGCTTTATATTTATATTCTCTGGTGTCGGATTTGTACTATCATTATTCTTGTCTTGGTACTTATCCAGAAAAATTTCTGGAAAAATTGAAAAAGTGTCAGATGACTTAGCTACACGAAATTCAGACTTGGCACAGCTGTCTGAAGAGCTTAGAAAGAAGTCTACTTCTCTTGCACAGGCCTCCCAAGAGCAAGCATCAAGTGTTACTGAAACATCATCATCCCTGCATGAGATTAGTAGAATGGTAGAAAAAAACTCTTTGAATTCATCTGAGTCGGCAAAGTATGTTGATGAAAGTGAAGAACTTGTAGAGAAGGGGATTAAGATCGTTAAAGAGCTAAGAGATAGTATTGATAGCGTAGAGTCTGTTTCAGAAGAGATCACTGGAAGCGTGAACCAAAATAATGCGGATCTTGAGCAAGTTATTAATGCCTTTAAAGAAATTAAAGAAAAAGCGAGTGTTATTAACGATATTGTTTTCCAAACAAAGCTTTTATCCTTTAACGCTTCTGTCGAGGCCGCACGTGCTGGCGAGCACGGAAAGGGCTTCTCTGTTGTTGCGGAAGAGATTGGAAATTTAGCACAAGAAAGTGGTTCATCCGCACAAGAAATTACAAACTTACTTGAAGAGAGTTTAGGTAGTGTTAGTGAATTAATTGAAAAGTCTAAAAAAGAAATGGAGCAAGCTGTTCTAAAAAATAAAGAAAGAATTAGAGGCTCAATCGAGCATTCAGAAAAATGCCAAGAGGCGTTTGAGAATATCTCATCAAAATTTAAACACGTATCTGAAACAGCTAAAGAAGTGGTCGTGGCCTCTAGAGAGCAGGAGACAGGTGTTGCTGAGATTAATAAAGCAATGCAGGAAATCAATGTATCTATTGGTATGACCAGTGAGAATGCTTCTGATGTTGAATTCTCATCCCAGAGAATTTCAAAAATGGTGGATCAAATAACAGAGAATATTGCAGGATTGGAAAGCTTAGTAAAAGGCACTGAGCTTAGCAAACCGATAAGGCGAAGTGAGCCTAAGATAGCAACCACAAGGGAAAAAGATGATAGCGAAGATCGTTGGGAAGACCTTGATGCTGTTTAATTAAGACCTAAAATTAGCTGCCTAGGCCTTGTCCAATATAGAAAACATGCAAAGATTACATTGTATTGGGCTTGGCGCTTTCAAAAATGAAATCCACCGTGTACTGAAAGTGCATGAAAATTTTATTATCACTATCACTACTATTTATTTCTATTACTTCTTTCTCTGCTGAAATCGATTGTATCTTCGAAACACAGGGGACGGTTGAGTCAAAATCAATCATACCTCATATCATTGGGCAGGGTGCTCATCATATGACGCCTGTAAACACTAAGCTTACAACCGGATTTATTGCAGATTATAAAGGCTATTTGACGGTAGCTCTTAGAAGTAAAGAAACCAATCAGCCATTTTCTTTTTTTGGTGACATCTCTAATGGTGGAAGTGTCGGCGGTATCTTCTACAGCGTCGATGAGTCACATTGGACACGTGTCGTCTGCCAACAATAGGTAGATGACACAAACCAATCGCTTCTAAAAGTCTCTAATCTTAGTACTCAATTGCCTCAAATTATTCTATTCGTGCTTAATTTTTCTTAATTTGCCTGTGTTTGTTTAACTTTTCTTAATTTTTACCGATTAAGTTTTACTTAATTTAAAAGTAATAACAATTAGTTAGATGTAGAGGCTAATCCATGAAGAATTTTAGTTTTAAAACAAAGCTTATTTTGGCTTTTTGCTTATCAGGCCTAATTCCACTAGGTAGTGTTGGATACTATGCATATCAAAAGAGCTCTGAGTCACTTCAAGAAGAGGCCGTTAATAAGCTCGTGGCTGTCAGAAATATCAAGGGCGAAGCCGTTAAGCGTTACTTCAATAGCATTGCAGATCAGGTAATTACGTTTGCAGATGATGTAATGATAAAAGATGCAATGATTGGATTTAGAGACTCCTTCAAGAGCTTTAATGTTGAAAATGAAATTAATGAGAGCAAGATCACTAACTATAAGGCCTCGCTCCGTGAATTTTATATCAATGAATTTGCTTCAAAATACAATAAAGAAAACCAAAATCAAATTGATGTGGCCCCACTCCTAGATTCACTGTCTGACACAGAGATTGCTCTTCAGTATCACTATATTTCTAGAAACCCGGCACCCCTTGGAAACAAACATGAACTTAAATCAGCCAACGATGGTTCAACTTATTCAAAGTTACATGCCAAATATCATCCAAGTATTGCTAAATATTTAGAGAAGTTCGGTTACTACGACATCTTTCTAGTGGATATCGATAGCGGGAATATCGTGTATTCAGTCTTTAAAGAGCTTGATTACGCCACCTCTCTGAGTACAGGTAGCTATAGTTCGACGAACTTCAGTGAAGTATTTCAAAAAGCGAAATCATTGAATGATAAGAACTCATATGTACTTGTCGACTTCAAGCAGTACACACCAAGCTATGAAGCACCCGCCTCATTTATTGGAGCACCGATTTTTGACGGTGATAAAAAGGTAGGAGTTTTGATCTTTCAAATGCCTATTGATCGAATTAATGCCGTGATGAGTGAGCGTTCGGGAATGGGAAAAACTGGTGAAACATATATCTTTGGAAGTGACCAACTTATGCGTTCAGATTCATTTCTAGACTCAGAAAATAGAAGTGTAGTGAATAGCTTTAAAAAACCTTCAACAGGAAAGCTTAACAGCGTCCCAGCAAATAAAGCTCTTCAAGGGGAGTCTGGGAACTCTGTCGCCAAAAATTATCTCGGACAAGAAGTTATATCTGCTTTCACTCCAATTGAGATTTTAGGAATGAAGTGGGGATTGATTGCTGAAATAACCACTGATGAGGCATTTGCTCCTGTTGTTGAGATTAAAAATACAATGTTAATTGCAACAGGAATCTGTTTTGTATGCTTGCTCTTATTAGCGATTCTTATGTCTTCAAAACTTGCCAAGGATTTGGCCAGCAAGGTTTCTGCTGTTGCTCAAAGGCTATCAAGTACGGCAGAGAATGTAGGGCAGGCAAGCTATAGCGTCCTTGGTACAAGTACACAATTAAGTGAGGCGGCGACCCAGCAAGCTAGTTCCTTGCAGGAGACGGTCTCTTCAATTGATGAAATTAGTTCGATGGTGCAAAAGAATGCTGAATCAGCTGAGAACTCTACCAGTATGTCGGATAGATCAAATCAAGCGGCACTAAGAGGAAAAGAAACTGTGGGCTCAATGATCAACTCCATTAATGATATCGCCGAAGGTAATCAGAATATTGCAGCCGAGATAAAAAGAAATAATGATGAGATTTCAAAAGTAGTCGAACTCATTGGTGAGATTGGAGAGAAAACCAAAATCATTAACGATATTGTTTTTCAAACTAAGCTTTTATCCTTTAACGCTTCCGTTGAAGCTGCCAGGGCGGGAGAGCATGGAAAGGGTTTTGCGGTAGTTGCAGAAGAAGTTGGTAGTCTTGCAGCAATGTCAGGTAAGGCCGCATTAGAAATCACAGATATGCTTGATGGATCTATTAAGCAGGTTGAAGACATAGTGGATACCGCTAGAGATAAAGTGGAAGTTCTAATGGCCAAGAGTCAGAAGAATGTAGACCAAGGCACAAAAACTGCAAATGAGTGCGAGAGTGCACTCGATGAAATTTTACAAAACGTTGCTTCTGTAAATGAAATGGTAAGAGAAATTGCTTCAGCTTCA